>NZ_JBBCWZ010000086.1:0-10150 GCF_037145695.1 Acinetobacter sp. USHLN143 | reverse complement strand
GCAAGGAATCTGTGTCTTTATAGCAAGGAATCTGTGTCTTTATAGCAAGGAATCTGTGTCTTTATAGGCTTTTAAACTTATTAATATCAATAGTTTCAGAAGGTCTAAAAGCATTTAAAAACTTTAAAATATATATAAAAGCCTAAGTAGACATGAAAACAGCCCTATGCCCTCGCTAAAGCTCGGACGTTTTAACCTCGTTTCACTCGGTTGAGGGGCTGTTTTTCAAAGGTGAATTGAGTATTTAATAAAGAAACTATGCCTTCGCTTCGCTCAGAAAGCTTTATGCTCGCTTCGCTCGTTCATGAATCAAATGAAATCTAGTCGCTTTGCTCTGTTAATCCCTCTATGAACTAACAAGGAGCGTTGTAATCAGAAAGAGAAAGCACATAGATTTTGATGCTAGATGATCGCTCGTAGACACTCGCTCTGTTTCTATTGTCTGGTAAAAAATAGTTTTATCGAAAAATGAATATCTTTGATTTTATAAATGAAGTAATTCTTTTAAATCCCTATATTCTTTTTGAATTTCTTTAGACTCGAATCTCAATTTTTTTAAAATATTTTCTATTTTCTCAACGGCTTTCTTTCTTCTATTTACATTGTGATCTGCGAAATAATCATCCCCATAAGCAGGTTCACTTAAATCAGACTGGGCAATATTTGATAGAGTATTAATAATTAAATTATTGAACTTAATGAATAAATCTTCAAATTTTTTTTGATGAAGATTGTTTTTTTCGTAATTTATAATTTCTTCTAAGTGAGACAGTCGTGAATAGATATCTTCTTTTGATACTTGTTCTTTAAAATCCGATTCTATAGAAGATAAACCAATAAAATTATCTCTTTTGCTCTTGATAATCATATCGTTAATTCTACTTTCTAAGAAATTAAGTAGATAAATTATGTTGTTGAGTTCAGCTATCGTTTTCGTGGCTTTCTCAAATTTATATTGGTTTTTCCAGTCATCTAATGATGAAACAACAAAAGACAAACCTATAAGAGCAACCCAAATCGCCAGCAATTCTGAGTACGTAAGAAATTTAAAGCATACGTACTTGTCACATAGTTTACTTAGGTATAAATCAACAAAAGAGTAAAAATAATAATAAGCAATTGTTAGAAAAACGGTTAATCCAACCGAAAAATATATTTTATCTTCAAGCTTCATAACACCCTCAATTAATCACAATATCATATCTATCAAGTTAATGATTATGAAGGATATTATTTTAATAATCCCTTTTGGTAGGGAGATTTTTTTGAAAAGTTAAATTAAAATTTAGCTCGATTCTTTGAAATTTGGCTTTAGCCATAGTTCAAAGTCGAGCCACTTTGCGACATTGATTATTAGGTTAGTAAAGACAAAGACAGAGCAAAGTAATGAGCTGCAATTATTTAGGGTCAATCACACAATAATCGGCATTTTTCCCATATCCACATTGTTTTTTTATAATTCTAACGCATGTTTTCCCATCGCATTTTGATAGGTCTAAGCTGTATTTTTTCAGGTTGTTCACTTCCGATCTGCGCTGCTGGATTTCATCCATACTTGGTACAAATAAAAATAACGCCAAGAATAGCACCATCACCAACGCTACAAAGGCACTGGCAAACACGACAATAAATTGATAGTTAAGGCGGCTGGTTGCTTTGTCTAGTTCCTGAATACGGCTCTTTAATGCTCCTATAGCCTGTTTATTTGTGTCCTGCAGCGACTTCTCAGCTTTATCTAGAACCCCACTAGCTACTTGGGTGTAAAACGTCTCTAATCGCTTCTTATCGTCTCTAATCGCTTCCCTATATTCCTTCATGGAAGCTAATAAAATATATAACTGGTCGTCTAAATCGTTTTGGTTGCTCATAGAGATGGCCCATCTTTATTCATGCTTTGGCGTTGTTTCTGCTTCATGGTTCGTTCTTGCTGTTGCTTTAACTGCTGCTGTTGTTCCAGTTGTAGGCGTTTAGCCTCCTGATCTTTCTTCCATTGCTCGAAACCCTTTTCGACACGGCTGAAGCCTTGTTCTAGGATTTTTTCCTTTTTGGGTTCTTTGAATTGGAGCTGCTGATTGTTTTGCTGTTTGATATTGTCATTAAAACGGCTAACTTCAGTATCTATACCCTTTCTGCGTAACTGAGTAACCTTGCTGCCTTCATGTATCGTGGCTTGTAAGCCGTTACCTTGTTCGGCATAGCTGCGGTGGTCTATTTTTTCTTTGTACCCTGCTTTGTCCAAGGCGTAATTTGCAAGGTTTGCCCAGGTGGCTCGAATCTGTTTGATTTCTTCCTGGCTTGTTCCCATGCCTAGGTTTTTTCTTTTGGTATTACTTAGTTCAATTTCTGCTTTTTGAGTAAGGACCAATTTATTTTCAGGGTCTAATTCTGCTTTGCGAGTTGTCAGCAAGATATGTGCATGATGGTTTTTATCATCCCCACCTTTGCTGGGTGCATGAATCGCTAAATCTGCAACTACCCCATAGCGATCTACTAAGGATTTGGCAAAGTTTTTAGCAAGTTCCTTGCGTTGTTCTTCATCCAATTCATCAGGCAAGGCAATAACCCATTCTCTAGCGGTTCTGGCATCTTTCCGGTTCTCGGTTTTTTCCGCCAGATTCCAGAGTTCGGCACGATCAATTTGAGTGTCTAAGTTCGAGATAATTTCGGTATAAGCTACGCCTTCTTTTCTCGTAAAGTCGTGTGTTAATCCTGTCCGTTCATCTGTCAATTTTTCCCCTGCACGATAGGCGATAGATGCTACCGCAGTTCGTCCCGAACTTCGGTTAACGGTCTTGGTCGTACAGTGATAAATTGCCATGCCTTAGCCTTTTGATGGTTTTGCTTTTAAAAAATTGCGTAGCAGTTTTTTGGGGTTAAGGGGATTCCCCTTACGCAACGATGACTTGAACTTTGTTCAAGTCGTAAGTGCGCATTTCATGAAAAACACGATAGCATATAGCCCGCTTGAATTTCAATTCATAGGGCCTTATGCTTGAGTGGTTTTCTATATCCCGAAATCTAAATCATGACAAAAGCTGCTGAAACTCTCGAGAAGAAAATCGAAGCCCAGTTAGAAAAGCTGAAACAGTTAAAGGCTCGCAAACAAGCTATCGAAGCTAGAGAAAAATCAAAGCAAAAAGAGCAGGAAAGAAAGGATGATACTCGACGTAAAATTTTGCTTGGTTCTTATTTGATTAAAAAAATGAATGCCAATGAAGCCAATAAAGAAAAAATACTCGCTGAACTCAACGAGTATTTAACAGAAGATCGGGATAGACAGCTTTTTAACCTTTAAAATCTGTTTCAGTCCGCAAGGCTTTAAATATACGTTTTGCGGTTTCCTCTCTGACTGATTTTGGATCTCGTAAAATATTAGCAATCCAAATTGCAAATGCTTGATAGTCTTTTGCTCCAGCTAGATCACTAATACTACCTACTTTTGACAAAATAGAGCTGTAGGTATTGATTTGACCATCAGACAGACTGCGGAATATATCTAGTGTTTCTTGCTCTCGCTCTGATGCTATTAATCTAGGCTTGGGCTTCTCTCTGACAGTAAACTTAAAGCCAACCACAGAACGCCCTTTTTTAACGTTTTCATAAGTTAGGGCAATATCTGTATTAGCTGTGATCTCATCTAGTGATGGATTGATAACACGTTTTTTTAGATTACTTAGATCGTGATAAGACTCAGGTAAGCCAAATTCAGTTCTTATTTTTTCTAAAGACATTTCAAATTTTCCCATAGCCTGATGTTTTTTAGCTAAGTGATAAAAATCGAATGAGTAATCTTTTTTTAGACTAAGTACGATGTCTTTTTTGTACTTTGTATATGGATTTAATTTATCAAATTCTGTAAGCATCAATAAAACGATCTCAGGGAATCGAATTGCAATACCTCCATCTTCATAAATGCAATCAATTACCCAATTAGACAGAACACGTTTCCCTCTTTCATTGTTATAAGAAAAACTACGCTTAATCAGATTTCTACTTGCTACTTCTAACTGTGTATATGCTGAATGCGTTTTAATTCCACACTCTTCAGCGAATTTTTCAGCGGTAATCATAATAGGATCTTTTTCTGTTGCTTGAGTAGTTCTAGCAATTGGACTAGCAAGTATCAATATACGCTTTTCATCAATATTCATACTCTTAAAACATTCTTGAATATTATTTTGCATCACAACCCAAGAAGGTGGATACGTTTTTTTATTTTCGTCCATATAACTACAATGCCTATTAAGTACTTTTTCGGATATGTACCTATATAGTATATTATTGCTTAAAATTTGACTATTATTTTTGTACTTTTTTAAAAAAAGTACATCTAAATTTGTGTACCTTAATGTCCGGTAAAAGTACTTTTTAAGTCCGGTAAAAGTACTTTTTTAAATGCGTTTTGTCCGGTAAAAGTACTTAGTTGTCCGGTAAAAGTACTTTTTTAAAGTCTGAAAGCCTTGCTAGATATGGGCTAGAAGGGGGTCTAAAAGCTTTTAAAAGCTTTTTAAAAGATAAAAAAGGAAAATACAGAAAATAAAACAGCCCTATGCCCTCGCTAAAGCTCGGACGTTTTAACCTCGCTTTCGCTCGGTTGAGGGGCTGTTTTTTTCAAATATGAATTGAGGATTTAATAAAAAAAGAAACTATGCCTTCGCTTCGCTCAGTAGTTTTTATGCTCGCTTCGCTCCTCTAGAATTTGACCAATACAGTTCGCACCCATTCGGGATGCTCTGTATCTTTCGTTACGAAGCAAAAGGGAGCTTGTAATCAGGGAAAAGGCAGAAGCGAAATTTTAATGCCAGGTGGTCGCTCGTAGACACTCGCTCGGCTCTTACTGGAATGATTAAAATATCTAATCAAAACCGTGGAACATTGATTAAAGAATATCCGTGGAACATGAAAAATCATAAAAAAAGCCCAAACGGGCTCGATTGGGCTATAAACTAGAAACTACAGCATTGATTTCTAAGTGGAATTATAACGTATTTCGTATAAGGTGTATTATGTTAATTTTAGACAAACTTCAAATTAAATATCTTTCCAAGCAATTTTTTTAAGCTTTAAGTTAATACAAGAATCATTTGTGAGCTTCTCTGCAACTTCGAAAGCATCTAGTAATTCCTTATTAATATGATTAATTCTTAAATTTTCGAATTCAACAACTTTAAAAAATGGTTGATCCAACCCTTTAATATTTAGTTTTGGTTGTTGATCACTTACTTTAATGAAGTCGGGCATATCTTTATCAAAAATAGAAGAATCTACAAAGAAGTTATTCCCTCCAAAACCACCTTTAGAACCAGCATCATCTGCCAAATAAGCCTTGGTAAAGGCGAAATTTGCTTGTAATTCTGGTACAACATCATAGCAAGGCTTTATTGAAAGGGCTTTTAGAATAGCCTCTTCGAAAGACATAGTATTATTTTTTACTTGGTCAATGAGGTATTGTCCGATACCATTTTTTAAATCATCTTTTGAATAATTCTTATCACGAATTCTAAATCCTACGGCTACAACACTTCTGCACCCAGGAAGCCCTAATTCTTTCTCTTGTTCATTTATTTGCTTATGTACCTTATAAGCGCGGTTTAAAAAGTCGAAAGTTACTGATTTTGATCTAGGAGATAAATCTCTATAAAAAATTGCACCATCATTTAAGGCTAAGGAGTTAAAAACTTTAGCCTTTGAGCTATTACGAATCATGTTATGAAATGATTTAAGCCTATTTACGCTAATTTGGGCATTATTTGATAATGGATTGAATTCAACGCTATTTAACATTGAGCCATAACCTAATAGATCGACCCAGTAGCAAATACTAACCTCAATGGTTCTCTTACTTCCCATACTAGTTTTTGGATGATTTTTAGTAACACGTGGAATAATTTTTTTCTTCATTTCAGAATATATACATATGAATAATATAACAATTATATATTATTCACTTTTATAGAAGTCGGATTAGGTACTCATAAATACCTTTTATTTAACATAATGGCTGTTATACGAAATTTGATTGATTTTTACTAAAACACTATTTGAAAATATAAAAAAAAGCCCAGTCATGGAATACTGGGTTATGGAAACTCAAATAAGGATTTATATTTTATAAAGTATTTAAAAAACCATAAAAAAACTATGGTTTTTTTTGTATAAACTTGCTTGTTGTCTCTACTTCATTGAATACTTCAAATTTTTTCCGATCATTATCGAGTTTAACAACGAGAGCTAAAATAAAAATCATTATTATAAAAGCTAGGAAAATCAAATGCCTTCTCATTATTAATTCCACTATCAGTGCTATAAAGTATGCTTCCCTATAGCAAATAGATAGGACATAAAGAATGAAAAGTAAAGCTCGATACTTTGAGACATGGCTATTGCCATATCTCAAAGTCGAGCCACTTTGCGATATTCGGTAGCAATAAGATTAAGAAAAGAACCGAGCAAAGTACTTGCCAGTATTTATTTAGGGTCAATAACACAGTAATCCTTATTCGTTCCATGACAGTCATTTTTCATAACTCGGACACAAGATTTATCATTACAATTTCTAATATCTAAATTATATCTTTGTTCTAGCCACGCTGCCTCTGCACGACGTTCCTTGATCTCATCAAAACTTGGAATAAATAAAAATATAAAAGACAGGAAAACCAGCACCAGACTGAGGAAAATTGCACATAACAAGGCAATAAATCTGTAGTTCAATTTGTCGGTAGCCTTGTCTAGTTCATGGATGCGACCTTGAAGGGCACGTGTAGCTTCCTGATTTGCGTTATTTAGGGTCTTTTTGCTTTGTTCTAGTACCCCACTAGCTACTTTGTTGTAAAACGTCTCTAATCGCTTGTTATCATCTGCTATAGCTTCTCTATATTCCTTCATGGAGGCTAATAGAATATACAACTGATCATCTAAATCATTTTGGCTGCTCATAGCGATGGTCCACTTCTCTTCATGCTCTTGCGGTGTTTCTGCTTCATGGCTTGTTCTTGCTGTAGCTTCAATTGCTGTTTACGTTCCAGTTCTAGGCGTTTAACTTCCTGTGCTTTCTTCCATTGCTCAAAGCCTTGCTCAACACGGTTGAACCCTTGTTCTAAGGTTTTTTCTTTATGCTGTTGTTTGTTTTGGAGCTGTTGGCTGTTCTGCTGTTTTACCGTGTCGTTGAAACGACTGATCTCAGTATCTATACCTTTCCTGCGCATCTGCGTGACCTTGCTACCCTCATGGATAGTGGCTTGTAGCTGATTACCTTGATCGACATAGCTGCGGTGGTCGATTCTTTCCCGATACCCTGCATGTTCGAGGGCATGATTCGCTAGGTTTGCCCAGGTGGAACGGATCTGTTTAATTTCTTCCTGGCTTGTTCCCATACCCAGTGTTTTTCTTTTGGTATTACTTAACTCAATATCGGCTTTATCTTTAAGAACTAAATTCTGCTCTGGATCTAATTCGGCCTTGCGCGTTGTCAGTAAGATATGTGCATGATGATTTTTATCACTGCCATTCTGACTAGGTGCATGAATGGCTAAATCCGCGATTACTCCATAACGGTCTACTAAAGATTGCGCAAACTCTTTGGCCAGTTCTTTTCGTTGTTCCTCATCTAATTCATCAGGCAAAGCAATCACCCATTCACGTGCTGTTCGGGCATCTTTTCGGTTCTCTGATTTTTCTGCCATATTCCAGACTTGGCTTCGGTCTAATTCGATATCCAAATTAGAAATAATTTCGGTATAAACCACACCTTCTTTTCTCGTAAAGTCGTGCGTTAATCCTGTCCGTTCATCTTTCAATTTTTCTCCTGCACGATAAGCCATAGATGCAACCGCAGTTCGTCCCGAACTTCGGTTAACAGTCTTCGTCGTACAGTGATAAATTGCCATGCCTTAGCCTTGTGATGGTTTTGCTTTTGCTTTTAAAAATTGCGTAGCGATTTTTGGGGTTAAGGGGATTCCCCTTACGCAAACTTTGACTTGGATGAAATCCAAGTCGTAAGTGCGCATTTCATGAAAAACACGATAGCATATAGCCCGCTTGAATTTCAATTCATAGGGCCTTATGCTTGAGTGATTTTCTATCTTCCGAAATCTGAATCATGACAAAAGCTGCTGAAACTCTCGAAAAGAAAATCGAAGCCCAGTTAGAAAAGCTGAAACAGTTAAAAGCCCAAAAACAGGCTATCGAAGCAAGAGAAAAAAACAAGAAAAAGGAACAGGAAAGAAAGGACGATACTAGACGCAAAATTTTGCTCGGTTCTTATTTGATTAAAAAGATGAATGCCAATGAAGCAAACAAAGAAAAAATACTCGCTGAACTCAACGAGTATTTAACTGAAGATCGAGATAGACAGCTTTTTGATTTGCCTATAATGAATCATTAGTTTTTTTCTATTTTAGGTTGATTGGCTTCATGGTATCGGAGAATGCTGGCTATTTTTTGGAATAAATATCCAGCTAAGAATCCATTTATAGCAATACCGATTCCAGTTGCTATCATTACTCCAGACCAAACTGTTCTTGTTCCATAATAGGAACTTGGAATTTCGATTCTGCCAAAAGTAGCTATAAAAATACCCCCTGAAATTATTCCAATAACTATAATTACCCAACCAACTAAATTGCAGGCTTCACTTTCTTTCAGTATCGTAGCTGCGCTCATTATTTCTTTCCTTTAGTATCTTCTGCAATGATAGCTAACTGCATATTAACAATCTCACCTTGCAATTCTAAGGCTTTGTTTGACAGGTCAAATGCTTGCTGGCAAACTTTTTTACCTGCTTCTTTTTTTGCTTCTGTATCAGGGCTATTTTTTGCTAAAGCATCTTTGTATTCAGCGACTAATTTATTGCATTCATCGCCCAATGGCTCTGCTTGTTTATTTAACTCAATGATTTGTTTTTCTAACTTTTTCTGATCACTTATAAGTTTATCTGTTTCAGATTGGCTACATGCAGTTATCAAGAATATTGTTCCCAAAATTAATAAATTTTTCATTGTGTTAGTTCTAAAGAAAAGGTCATTTTAACTGAATATTTTAATTTATGGCTGAAAACCAACTTTTTCTAAAACAGGATACAATTCTCGGAACTTTTCAGGCTCTAACAACATATCTGCGATGCGTATAGCAAATTGTTGATAGCTTTCAGTACCCTGCGAATACTTGCCCATTTCGGGCATTTCAGACATTTTATTTGCAAATAAATGGCGTTGCGCATCGGTCATTTTTATAAAAAAGTCAGGGGTGTTTGGATCTCTTTTAGTTTCTATTGATTTTGCGATCTTAGGAGTTTGTTTCTGCTTGAATCTGAATGAAAATCCAGTAATGATACGTCCAGTTTTATATTGCTCATAACTTACAGTAATGTCTGTATGCTCGTTAATTTGTTTGATAGATGGTTCTAATACACGGCTTTTGAAGTGATTCATTGCTTTGTATTCATCAGCTCCAATACCTAGTTTCTCCCTAAACTCAGAGAGTTCAATCTTTGGTACTTTACCAACTTCACGCCATGCAATGAGAAGCTCATATAAGCGTATAGCGTATTTACTTGTAAGTTGAGAAACCTGTTTTAATTGATAGCTAGTAAAGTGTTGCTCAAGCCTTGTAATTAACGGCACCACATCAGGCGCAAAAGTAATCTCTAATATGGCTGAATCATCAATATACTTGATTCGACTTACCCAGCGAGATCGAACAATACCAACACCTTTTTTTGTCGTTTCCCTAAAAGAGAACTGGCGTTCAAATAAATTATTTACTGCATTTTTTAATGCTTCATAAGCTGTTTCTTTTTTCACATTAAACTGGGTGGCATAGTCACTAGCATGTATTTCTAATTTGCTATCTGACGTAATTCCTTGCTGAGTTTCACGTGCATTGATAATTGCTAAAAGTATTAGACGCTGCTCTGTTACTTCTAAATTATAACTAGCATTTATCAAGGCATTATCTTTCACTACTAATCCATTCTTCATATTCAACACGTTATATAATTATATGAATAAAGACACATTAAACAATTATGTGTCTTTATGCAAGGAATCTGTGTCTTTATAGCAAGGAATCTGTGTCTTTATAGCAAGGAATCTGTGTCTTTATAGGCTTTTAAACTTATTAATATCAATAGTTTCAGAAGGTCTAAAAG
>NZ_JBBCWZ010000085.1:0-10313 GCF_037145695.1 Acinetobacter sp. USHLN143 | reverse complement strand
GGCAGAAGAAATTATTTAGACCAATTATCAAAAACTTCATTGATGACTTTATTCTCGATAAAAATCATCTGCTACCACAGAGAGTCTATAAATAACAGTGCGTAAGTCCTATTAATATTAAAAATACCCATTTTCAGGGATAGCCCAATCGGCACGAAGCGTCTTAAATAGCCTTAGACACAGAAAATAAACAGAAAAATAAATACCTGTGTTGGTAATACCCGATCCTTTCTGGTTTTGAGTCATTCGTTTGTGGGGAAACCTTTCAAAGCCAGAAAGGATCTTTTACTTTCAGCACAAATCCACATGAATTCTTCTATGAATATTTACACAATAGCATGAGCAAAATCTTGAACATTTATTGGTAGCAAACAGGCATAAAAAAAGCCCGGAGAAGGTCGCTCCAGGCTTGGAAAACTGATGTATTAATTAAAATATAATGGTTGATCAAAAAACCTAATCTGCAATACCATAATTATTAGAATAATAATTCTAGACTTGCAAGGCTTTTATCGAAATTTCATGCTTTAAGTGGGCACATTCCGATAAAAGTCATTCTGGCTTAACTGGAAATTTTATCGTATTTAAGGTCGATCAGACTGATATTACCACGCAGGACATCGGCAAACATGCGCCAGTCCGAGATAAAGCTATATACAGGCTGTTTGAAGCTGGCTGGTTTATTGCGCTCAAAGATAAAATGACCGACCCAGGCACAGGCATAGCCCGAGAGTAAACCATATGCAAAATATCGCGGCTTGCCTTGACGAATGGCTTTGGCAAAACAGTATAAACCGATGCTACTGCCGGCCACGTGCAGACGGCGGCTAATAATATGCCGATGCTCAGTCAAATAGAAGCGATAAAATTCATGATAGTTCTTAATCGGCATCTGGGGCTGAACCATCACCTCATTCTTACTTTCTGGTTGTACTTGTACATTCATCTGTCATCATCCTGACGTTTTTTGTTTTACCTTAGCGTATATTTTAGCCAAATAACAGCCTTTTGATGCGCGCTTCAATGCATCTTGCACATCCCCATGAAGGCCTGAATCCGATCGTTTTAGCCTAAAATGAACCGATGAAATCTAAGTTTCAAACTTCTGTTTAAGCTTTTTATGCTCAGTCAAGTCTTACATGCATTTTGATTTTGGTTACAATCTGCTGCGCACAAATCTAAAAATATAATTGCGGCTGCTGTCCGCCTCATTTTAAAACCTTATTCAAGTGAAGATTCAGTACTTAATTGCACTGAACAGATAGGATGATCATCATGGTTGAAGTTGAACTCAAGTTCCAAATTCCTGTGGCACGACGCACTGCGCTGCTCAAGGCACTTGATCCGAAAAAGTCTCAACAGATCCAGCTTCAAGCCAAATATTATGATACTACCGACCGTCAACTGGCCCGGCATGGGGTGGCACTGCGTCAGCGTCTGGAAGGTACACGTTGGGTGCAAACACTAAAAGCGGCCGGGAAAAGCCACATCGAACGCTTTGAACATAATCATGATCTAGGGGAATTAACCGCATCTCCTGAACTGGATTTAGATATTTATAAAAAATTTCCAGAAGCCGGGGCAATTCTCAGCAATGCGCTCAGCAATCAGTTCAACCAGCTCCAACTCCAGTTTGAAACCGATATTGCCCGTACGTTAAGAGTGATTGACTATGAAGATACCCAGATCGAAGTCAGCCTGGATATTGGACAGATCCGCACACAGGATGCTGAGCAAGAAGTACATGAAGTCGAGTTCGAACTAAAAAATGGTTCAATTCAACATCTGCTGGCCTTCAGTTTTGAATGGGTCAAGAAATACCAGCTCTGGCTCGATGTACGTAGTAAGGCCGAAATAGGCAATTTATTGGCCACTTCACAGCGCGTCAGTCCTGCGACCCTTAGCAAAGAATTTCAGATCAGCAAAAAAGACAGCGCCAGTAAAACCATGTGCAGTCTGATTGCACAGCAGATGCAGCATTTATTGCCGAATATCGCGGCGATTGCAGCTCAGGTAGCAGAGCAGGAACATATTGATCAGGCACGACTGGCACTGGATCACTTATATCTGACCTTGCTGCTGTTCAAAGACTGGCATCCACAGCTTTCGGACAAATGGGCACATCAACTGGCGGCCTTTAAGCAGCAATTTGAACATTTGCAACATTTACAGCATATGCAAAACAGCTTGGCCGGTTTCCTGCAAAATCCCACCACGGCAGAAAACCTGAGCAAAGATATTCTGTATGCGCAGGAGAAACTCGGTAATCTGGTCAAATCTACCCAGAATGTGCATCATTATCTGGAATTACTGATGTTCAGTTTAAATGAAAATGAGCATGCCTCGCTGGACTTGAAAACTGCTGCTCAAACTACCTTGCAACAGCAATATAAAGCTTTGCAGGAACAAATGAACCAGACCGATATCACTGATTTTGAAAGTCTGGATCAATTGTCGGGCCGGATTCAGGAGCTCAAATTCAGCTTTCCGATTTTAACCACGATCTATGATGTCAAAAATTTGCAGAAATACAGCAAAGCGCTGAACGATGCTCAACTGGCAGCCAGTGAATATCAAACTTTGGCCTCTTCTGCAGTTTATATTCAGCAGACCGAGCTGGAAGCAAGTGACTGGTTTGTGCTGGGCTGGCTGACCGCCAAGCAGGAAGTCTATGCGCAGAAACTGCTTGAAGCGACCGAACAGTTCTTGGTCAGTCGTAAATTCCTGAAATAAAAATATTGAAATAAATATCACAAGAAAAACTCAAAGCACGCCTTCTCTGGCGTGCTTTTTTGTTGCAGAAGCACATCACACCCCTGCCGATCTTTGGGCTATATTAATCTATAAAACCAACATCGCGGAGGAATGACCCGATGGCAGAAATAGAACTCAAATTCCAGATTCCGCCACAGTCTCGTGTGCAATTTGAACAGGACATCCAGAAACTTCAGCCGACTCGGCATCGTCTGTGTGCACGCTACTTTGATACTGAAGCGCAACAATTACAACAACATCAGATTGCCCTGCGGCAACGTCTGGAAGGCCAGCAATGGATTCAAACCCTGAAAGCAGCGACTGAACAACAATTTGAACGTTTTGAACTTGAGCATGAATTAAAAAGTCCTCCGGAACATTGTGATTTTCAGTTATATCGCAAACATAAACCGGCCAAAAAAATCCTGAAACAGGCGCTCGGTGATCTGGAGACACCGCTTATTCTGCAATTTGAAACAGATGTCGTACGGTATGTACTCACAGAAAGTCATCTGGACAGTAAGATTGAAATTGCCTTTGATGTCGGAGAAATTCGACACAATGATCAAGCCATCGATATTTATGAAGTCGAATTTGAGCTTAAATCCGGCCAGCTGAGTGAATTGATTGATTTCATTCAGCCCTGGGTTCAGCGTTATGCTTTGTGGCTGGATACACGGAGTAAATCCGAACGCGGTTATGCCTTATTACATGGTGAAGAGAATCTGCCGGTTCAGCATCAGCTTCCCTTAGTGCTTGAACAGAAAGATCAGATCATTACGATTTTGCAAAAGATTGTCGTCAATTGTTTGGCTCATCTTTTCCCAAATGCGATGGCGATTGCTGCCGAAAATTATAATAGTGATCATGTGCATCAGGCACGTGTCGCGATTCGGCGTTTGCGCAGCGCATTTAAAATTTTCCAGTCCGTGACCGAGCATGTGCAGCCAGAATGGCCGGAACAGCTGCGGGATATTTTTCAGCAACTGGGTTCTACCCGAGATCGCGATGCCTTGGCAGAAAGCCTGATTCCACAACTGGAAAAAGCAGGTTCCCCCTTACTGAAATTACCCCCACACCGACAAAAACAGCCAGATATCAGTGTGCTGTTCAGAAGTCCTGCTACCGTAGAACTAATGCTGCAACTGTTCAGCTTTAGCCAAGAAAAAACGGATAACAAAGCCAAGTCTTCACATAAGATTTTGTGTAAAGGCCTGAGCAAGCTGCACCAGCAAATCTGTCAGGATGCCGAGAACTATCAAGAACTGGATATTGAATCCCGGCATCGGACACGCAAACGGGTCAAACGCTTACGCTATAACGTAGAATTCTTGCAAAGCCTGTTTCCTGAAAAAGAGGTTAAAGCTTATTTAAAAGCCTTAAAACCCTTGCAAGAAAGCCTTGGGCATTATAACGACCTATTTGTTGCAGACGAATTATTTAGACCTTATGTCAAACAACAGGCCAAGGCCTGGTTTGTGCTAGGCTGGATAAGTGCGGAACAGCAGCGTTTGTCGAACGAAGCAGCAGAGCGTTTACAGCAGTTTGCAGAAAATACTAAGCCCTTCTGGTAAGACCGGGCTTGGTCAAACTGTGCTAGCGATATTTGCCGAATACTTTCCAGATATTATTGTCTGCCAGAGGATCGTTATAACTGTCGCTGCGTTGCTTGCGTGGCTTATCGCGTGCATCGACCAGTTCAAAATGTGGCTCAACACTCAGCACAATCCCATTCACATAAAAACGGGTGCGCGTATATTCGCTCTGGCCATGCTGAAACACATAAGTGCGTAAATCCACAAATTCACGGTGTGCCACCAAAGCTGCAGTATCGTCACTATCAAGCCACTGCCGCATGGCTGCAATCTGCTCGGGTTCGAACTGGCCGCATTTTTCGATCAGGCTGGCGACCCCACGAAAAGTTTTGGATTCCTTGGCGCGGGTTTTATTAATGCGAATCCGGTCAACATGAAAATAAAACAGCGGCAAGTTTAAATGACTCGGCAGATGGATCGCATCCAAGATTTCATCTTCCATAAAAGGCTGAAACAGATCCTGTGCCCTTTCAATCAGCCCGAGCCACTGGCTATAGTATTCATCTACCTGTGACTGGCTGCCATAATAAATCGGCAAGCCTTCAACATTGGCTAGATTTGCCGGTGGCCAAATATTCTGGCGCAATAAGGCAATATCACTTTTTAGGCTTTGTACTGCAATCGCATCCTGCATGGCATTCACTTTTATATGCTTAGGCTATTTTTTAGATTAAGGCAAAGGTTTAGTTTCTGCAAGGCTTTGCCTATAATTAACGATTGAGATTTTAGTGTTAGGAACAAATTCATGGTTCAAAAGATTGAAGCAACCGATGTAACCGAAGAAGAAGCGTTAAATGCGGCATTCTTTGAACGTGCTGATGAATTTATTCAACAAGCCAACGAGTTTTGTCGCGTAGAAAAAGGTTCACAGGAAAAACCGAGCGATAAGCGCGGTCAAGTCAGTGCGGCGATGTTATTTGGTACTGCCCGTTTCAATACCTGGGTGGCAGCGAATAACTTTAAAGATGGCAATGAAATGCGTGATGCCAAAGATCAGGTCATGTCTTATATCTTGCAGCAATTTCAAATGATGCTGGAAGATAACTATGATGAATACTGTGAACAGTTCGAAAACTATTTGCGTTTCCGTCACAATGAAGAGTTTCATGCCAACAAGCATAACCATGATCACAAGCACGATCATTGATTAAAATACGAAAAGCCCCGCGGGGCTTTTTTATTTGCCGTGATTTACTATATTGACTTTGAAATGATTTTTATCCTATATAAGTTGAATAATAAATAAACTAAAATAACGTATAGCATGCAGCAACTTCCCTTCCAGATCATTGACCCACATATTCACCAATGGGATCCGTACAACACCCCACACGCGGCAGCGCTCGCGGTCAAGCTGTTTGGCAAACATCCCAGACTGCTGGACAAAATGGAAAGACTGTTAAAACCCAAAGACGTCATTGAGACCATTGGCCTGACTCAGCACCTGACTGCACCTTATCTGCCTGCAAATTACAAGAAAGATGCAGGACATTATGAAATAGAGCAGATTGTGCATGTTGAAGCCAGCTGGCATGACCATAAAGGTACGGGGGTGGTAAATGAAACCCGTTTTATCGCTGGGCTTCCTTTTGATCAGCACATTATCCAATTGGGTGGAATTGTCGCCACGGCGGATCCGCGGCAGAAAAATTTTAAACAGTTGATTCAATTGCATCGCGAAGCTTCTCCCAAGTTTCGGGGCATCCGTAAAATGGCTGCAGTACATCCAGATAAAGGGATTCATGCCTGGACCGATGAACCGCATCTCTATCGCAACACAGATTTCCTGAAGGGCTTTGAAGAACTGGCCAGGCAAGATTTAAGCTTTGATGCCTGGGTGTACTCTACCCAGATTGCGGATGTTACTGCGCTGGCCAAAGCCTTTCCAAACACCCCTATTGTGCTGGATCATCTGGGTACGCCCGCAGGTTTATTTGGCAAAGTGGGCAAAGCTACAGGCAAGACCGAACAAGATCGCACCCAGATATTTGCGGACTGGAAAGATCAGTTGGCAGAACTGGCCGAATGCAAAAATGTATCGACCAAAATGTCTGGTCTGTTTATGCCAGTCTTGGGACATGATTTTCACACGCAGAAACGGCTGGCAAGTAAACAGGAATTAGTGGAACGTGCCGCACCCGTGATCCAGCATACTTTAGACTGTTTTGGTTCTGGGCGCGTGATGTTTGCATCCAACTTTCCAATGGACAGTGTCAGTAGCTCACTCACCAACATTATTGATGCCTTTAGCGATATTGTGCAGGACTACAATGAAAATGCCTTAAAGTCGATTTTTTATGAAAATGCTAAACGTTTTTATCGACTTTGAGTAGATGAGGACATGCTAAGTTGGATAACAGATTCCAGTCTAAATACGCCTTCAGGCAAAGGACTATGTATTTTACTCACTATTATTTCAAGCTGGATAACGTCTTATTATTATCAAATGGTGATCCATCATTCTTTTGATCAAGATATTGCTTTCGTTTCAGCTTTGATTGGCTGTGGAATATTGATTTTTTTTCTTATTGTATCTGTTTGGAGTCTGCCCCTATCTATCCTTGCGGGCATAATCGGAGGGATTATTTTTAGCCATAGAGCAACCTAGAGCATAAAACTAAAATAAAAAAATCCCCTCACTTGAGGGGATTTTTTATCAACACTACGATGTTTTAACTTGCTTACCGTACTGATCAGCCATCACTTCCACCAGCTGGTCCGGCTTGATGTATTTTTTGATCATGGCATCAATATCGGCTTTGCTCAGTTGAGCAATCGCCTGATCACGTTTTTCCCGGTAAACCAGATTACGGTCTTTTTCCAGCTGTGGGATCAACATAGTGTGAATACGACGATCATCCTCGAGTGCAGTTAAACGCTGTTTCAAGATACTGGCTTTTGCCGCTTCCACTTCCTGTTCAGTCACGCCACGTGTCAGCAGTTCATTCAGTACCTTATGCACTGCCTGAGAAACCTGTGCGGATTTTCCAGCCGTATAATTGGCACTAATCATCATTGCACCCACATCTGCCCATTCATCGAGTTGCACATCTGCACTAAAACCATAGACTAGTGCATTTTTCTCGCGTAACTCTTGTGCCAGTCGTGACGACAGCTGTGAATCACCCAGAATATATCGAAATACCTGTAATGCAGGTGCATCGGCATGATCAGCACCGACCGGCATGCTCATAAATGCCTGATAACTCCCGAATTCACGCTGCTCAGACAAAGCATGAATTTTCTGGGCTGGGTAGCTTCGATATTCCGATTTTAGACGCTCATAAGGCTGTGCAGCTTTCCAGTCTGAAAAACTGTTTTTCAGTACATTTTGCATCGATTTCGGATTAAATTCGCCCGTAACCGCTATTTGCGCATGCTGGGTTTTTAAAAACTGCTGATACAGTGCCATAACCTGTTCGCGAGTCGCTTTCTGATACTGTTTTTTGGCCAATTCCGGCTCGAAATGAAAACGCAGATCGCCAGGCTGATAAATCTCGATCGTTCGAGCCATCGTCAAGCTCGACACGGTATCTGGTTCAGTATAAGGACGATCCAGACTGGATAAAGTCTGCCCCTTGATTAAATCAAACTGACTTTGCTCAAATGCCGGCGTTTTCAGCACATCAACCACATACTGGAAAAACTCCTCAAACTTTTCTTTTTTGGCGCTGATCTGCAAGGTCAGGCCATTGCCGGATGCACCGGCAGTTGCCGAACCACCTACTTCAATAATTTTATCGGCAATCTGCTGCAAGCTTTGAGTTTTCGATGAGCGCAACATTAAATAAGCGGTCAGATCCAGAATCTCGCCTTTATTCATCAGGCTTTGTGCAGTACCAAAATCCAGTGAAATTGTGGCATAAACCTTGTCATCGCGGGTAGTCGTCGGAAACAACGCGTATTTAATGCCATTTTTCAACTTGCCACGCTGAATCTGTTTGTCTTTACTGTACAAATACTGTTTGGATTCCTGGACATATTGCTTCACTTCAGCCTGATAAACACTGACATCTTTCAGTGGCTCTTCTGCTTCAGTCTGTTGATCCAGAGTTTTTGCCGGTGCTTCTGTTTGTGCCAGTTCCTGCGCTTTTTTCTGATCTTCCGGGGTAGGTAAAATATTGCCAGAAATCCGGTATTCAGGTTTTAAAAAATTCTTATAGACCTGATTGACCTGATTCACATTCAGGTTTTGAATCGCGCTCAGATCTTTAAAATACTGGCTCCAGTCACCCGAATACGCCACTGCATAATCACTTAAACGTGAACCTAAAGCAGTCGCACTATTTTTAATATTGTCGGCCTGATTTCGGGTCAGATTTTTAGCCCGGTTTAATTCTGCTTCGGTAAATGGCTGGCTCTTTTCTACGCCTTGGATCAGCCCCTTTTCAATATCCTGTGCCTGATGATTCGGAGCATAGATTGCTCCCATAAACACCAGATTAAAGTCTTTATCCAGCCAGGTACTGGATTGCACCGCTGTTGACTTCCCAGTTTCCACCATATTCTGATAGAGATGTCCACTTGGCTGCAAAGTATAGAGCGTTGGCGAAACAGCCAAAGCCGTTTTAATGCTTTCTTCGGATTGATTCAAATAAAGATTAAACTTGGCCAGATCACTGCCTTTCTTTACTGTAAATTCACGCTGTTTGATTTGCTCTGGTTTAAGCGCTGGGACTTTCACTTGCGCTGGTACATTTCGGGATTGAATCGGACTGAAATGCGTATCCAGCTGTTTTAAGACTTCGGCATTATCAAATTTGCCCGAAATGACCACAAAGGCATTATTCGGTGCATACCATTGACGGTAAAAACGGTTCAGCTCCTGCATATTGATGGATTGCAGCTCATTTAGGTCACCAATCGGCAAACGGCCTAAATACTGATTGCCATAAGCAGATTTAAACACCTGATCGATCAATACTGAAAATGGCTGATCCAGACGAATTTCACGCTCGCGTTTTACAATATCAATTTCAGTCGGTACATATTTTTCCTGAAGCACCAGCTTGTCCATGCGTTCGGCTTCGAGAAAAATGACTTCACTCAGCGCAGTTTTTTCAGGACGGATCACATTGGTATATTTGGTCGAGTAATAGTCGGTACTGGCATTAGTCATCAAGGTATATTGATCCAGTCGACGCTGGAATTCATCCCCTTTGACATTTTCTGTGCCTTTAAAGGCCAAATGTTCCAGCAGATGGGCCAGTCCGCCCTTGCCCTGAGGATCATTCAGGGAACCGGTCAGATAGACCGTATTCATAAAAACTTTATTTTCTTTATCATTCGGTGCCAGGATAATGCGCAGTCCATTATCCAGTCGGTATTCTTCAATATTCTGTTCCGTTTTCACCAAAACAGGCTGTGCAAAACTTAGTACACTACAGCCAGACAATACAATAGCCAGACTTAAATTTTTATAACGTAGCAACATTCTTCATCCAAATTATAAATATAAATTTTTATTCGCGCCCATCTTAGAGAATGATTCTTTTTCTGAATAATCTATTCCAAGCCGAACCATCAAAATAACATGCCGCCTCACCTGACGACATGTAGATCTATGTAATTATAAAAATTATAGATAAATTTCAGCCTGCATATATAGCTTGCCGTAACCTGAAATTTCAATTCGTTCCTGATCTTGCAAGGCACAATACAACACCCCACCACGCGCTGATGCCTGATAGGCGACCAGTTCATTTTTACCGAGTTTCTCAGCCCACAGCGGCGCAATTCCGGTATGAATCGAACCGGTTACCGGATCTTCATTGATGCCATTACTCGGTGCAAAATAACGTGAAATACAGTCGTATTGGGTATCTTGTGAAGTGATCGCGACGTCTAGATAGTTGGCGAATTCAAACATGAGGTGCGACAGTTTGAAAAGTCTTATGATAATCAACAAGCTGAGCAAATTTCTCTAATGGTGTAAGCCAATCTAACGCTTTTCTAGGACGAGTA
>NZ_JBBCWZ010000084.1:0-10350 GCF_037145695.1 Acinetobacter sp. USHLN143 | reverse complement strand
TTATACTGTCACTGAGGCAGGTTGGACATTTGATTTCTAGAGTTATTTGCATTTCTCTATTTTATCAAAATTCAACCTGCTTTTTTTTAGCATACTTTTTGATACACCACCTAATATTGAAAATGCGCTGCACGGAGTTTCGTTGTCCTTGGCGACTATCCATAAAGTACTATCCACCCATTAAGTCAAACCGATTAAAAAATTCCGTCGTAAAGTAGATTACATTTGTTATGAATGTCCATTACCAGGCGATAGAATTCAAATGGATACCTGTAAACTGGGTCCCTGGACTATATCAGTACACATCTATCGATGACTGCACACGATATCGCGTTTTAAGGATATATAAACGCCGAACAGCTGCGATACACTCGACCTTTTAACTGTGTAATTGAAGAAATGCCTTTTCCCATACAGCGAATACAGACCGATCGTGGACGAGAATTCTTTGCTGAAAAAGTACAGAAAAAATGATGCAGTATGGAATCAAATTTAGGCCAAATAAACCGGGTTCACCTCATCTGAATGGCAAGGTAGAGCGCTCACAAAAGACTGATAAATCTGAGTTCTACGCTACTGTAGATATCGATTCAGAGGAAATTCAGAGTAAACTGGCAGAATGGCAGCATTACTATAACTGGATGAGACCACATTCAGCTTTGAAAGATAAAATACCGATGGAAAGGTACTTTGAATTATGTGAAGAAACTCCTTTCTTAGATGAAGTCCAGAAGCAATACGACCCCTCAAATGAACGGATTCAACATGCCAATTACAAGATGTATTTAGAGATTGCTAAATTGAAACGATCTTTATGAATTACGTATCTATATCATTTTTACTAATATAAAAACATATGAATAAAAATCACGCCCCGTTTAACTGGCAATAGTTTTTGAACCCTGGTATAAAAGCTTAAAAAAATCTAGCAAGTCTTTATTTAATGTCAATACTCATCCAGTATTGAGGTTTTTTATCTTTTCTTGCCTGTGATCTAGGTTGTAATACTCTAATTTCATACTCACCTGAAGCAGGTAAAATATAAATACCATTATCATCAAGCTCTGGAGAATATTCTCCAAGATTGATGGAGTCTTTTAATTGATTACCCCATAAGTAAGCTTCAACATTTCCTCCAGTCAACTTCACTTTTAACTTTTGCCCTTTTTTAGCATAAAATTTGTAGGAATCATACTTGTATCCATCTATCCTTCCGTAATAATTTGCAGAGTAAGCTTTTTTAGCAAACTTAACTACAATAGTCTTTCGTATATCATTGTTATCATTTGCAAGTACGACAGGGCTAACTATAGTTAAAGTTAGGGCTATCAAAGCGCCAGCTAGTAATTTCGTATTCGCTATTTCCATAAGGTTACCCTAATTCTTGTATCGCTCCTGACATAATAATATAACTAATAAGTAACCATGAATCATAGAGCAGAAATGTGAATAGTCATAACATGGGGTTACACTTCAAATGCCAATTTAAGACTTGCAAAATTAATGGTTAATTAATTGGTTACTAAGGACTAGCCAATCTAAATATAAATTTTATTTAACAATTACTTATAGAAATATGTGATGCGTATGATACGCATCATATGAATATCGCTTAAATTTGCTATAATTCAATTGAGCAGTGCCATTTGTGGTTAGGTTAAAAATTCATGAGTCTTACTGAAATTAAGGTACGTCAAGCTAAATCAAAGGAAAAAATCTATTTTCTGGCAGATGATGACGGCTTAAGTTTGAAGGTAGAACCAAACGGACGTAAATCTTGGAGTTACCGCTATTCACTTGCAGGGACAAATAAACGTCCTCGCATGAAGTTGGGTGAATATCCTGTAATGTCCTTGAAAGAGGCCAGATCAGTCCGGGATGAATATAAATTTAATAATTATGAAAATAAACCACTGCATAAAAAATACATCAAAACTTTTCAGGATATTTGTGAAGAGTGGTTAGAATTTAAAATTAAAAATTCCTTTGAAGATGAACCACGATGCGGTGTAATTCAGCTCGCAAAAAAATGTTTAGATCAGGATGTTTATCCAAATATTGGACTAATGCCATTTATTGAAATTAAAAGATATGATCTAGTTAAGATTATTAAAAAGATAGAATCTAGAAATGTAAAAGAACCTGTAAAGAAAGCCTATAGTTATTTAAATCAGATTTATGATTATGCGGTAGCGATGGGGTATTGTGAATATAATATTGCACATGGACTTCATAAAATATTAGTCAACAATAAGATTAAGAAAAACTATCCTCATTTGAATTCAGATGAACTATCTAATTTCTTAGCTAAATTAAATCAGATTAATACAGATCCTATTATTAAAAAAGCCCTGTTATTTAAATTATATACAGGCGTCCGTGGTGGAGAATTATTGCTTTGTGAACCACATCACTTCGATCTAGATAAAAAAATATGGAAAATACCAGCCTTACATATTAAACAATATAGAAGAAAGGTTATTTTAGGTCATGATATCCCTGATTTTTTTGTTCCACTATCTGATCAAGCACTTGAAGTTGTGAAATCAGCACTCGTTTGGTCTCATGGCGAGAAATATGTGTTTTCTAGCCCCCGAAATAATAATAAACCTATTCATTTTAATACCCTGAACTTGATTATCAGAAAAATGGGATATACTAAAAATGAATTAACTTCTCATGGGTTACGATCGACATTTAGTACCATATTAAATGAATCCGGTTTATTTCAATCAAATTGGATTGAAGCACAGCTATCTCATACTGATAAAAATAAAACCCGTGCAAGTTATAATCATGCAGAATATTTTAATCAGCGTATGGAAATGATGCAATGGTGGGGTGATTTTATTGATAGTTGTACTGTAAATTAATGGTTATGAAATCCAAGTTTTAATTAGAATAGGCTTTGTTGCACAAACCTATTCACCGCCATAAATCATTATCTAAAATTGCATCTCGTGGTAAAAGCTCAATGGGCCGGTTCTATGGCTATAAATTACATGTTGTGATGAATCAACTTAGAGAAATAGTCTGTTCACAATGATGATTTCTCTTAACTCGTAAAATTTATGACGGTGTTGAACGTGTTCAATTGAATCTTAAGCAAGGTAAATGGACAGAAGAGAACTTCATTAAGCCGTATCAAAATATTCTTGAAGAATAGGCATTTCATTTCACATTAGAGCGAGAATCTCATGAGAAAGTTGCCTGATTGAATGTAGTGAATAGATTCATTGCATAATTGTTGACTAAAATTTTCTATATCAGCCTGATTAAGATTAATCGGGCTGATTCTGTTAGGTCGAATATAATAGCGACCTGCTTCAATCATTTTTATTTGAACTTTATTTTATGTCACAGCTTGCTTCCCATTTTAAGCACAATCAGTTTTGTATTTTGTTGGAATATTTAAGTTCTGCTAAAGGCATTGCTGTACCAATGTCTTTAGCAGAATTTCCATGTGCGATCACTTTGGCAGATCGAGTGCATGCCGATAGTGATTTGGCACCACTTGAATGTGCGAAGACATTTCCTTCATCAATGGAAAAAATCATCCATTATTCAGGGAAAGGTCGGGATATTACTGATTTTGAGACCTTCTTAAAATCAACTCAAGCTTCGGGACAGAAAAATTTACTGCTTCTCACAGGTGATAAGTTAAAAGGGCATACAAATGGTCAAGATGGAACGAATCGCACCCGATATTTAGAGTCTGTAAATGCGGTCATGGCCGCAAAGTGTTATGGTGGATTTCACATTGGTGTAGCTTTTAATCCCTTTAAATATGCTGAAGCTGAACGTGATGCACAATATTTAAAACTTCACAAAAAGATTAAAGCAGGAGCAGACTTTATCGTTACCCAGTTGGGTTACGATATGGAGGCTTTAAAACAAGCCAAGGCTTTTTTAAATCGTCATCGATACCCACAAAATATACTTGCTTGTGTTATGCCACTTAGTTTGGCACGTGCCAATTTTATGGTGAAACATAAGGTCGCAGGAATTGTGATTACACCACACATGTTACGAGTGTTGGCTCAGGAAGAACAGGATGGACGAACTGAGAATGCTTATAAACGTTGTGCTATACAAATATTGATGTGTAAATATTTGAGTTTTGCAGGTGTGCATCTTTCAGCATGCCATAAGCCTGAAGAGCAAAAGCTTTTAGAAAAATATATTGAACAATATCGACATTATGGTTTACAGGAACTCGAAGCACTCTGGAATGCACTGTGGCAAGTGAAGACTAAAAATGAACTCGTGCCAGAATTAGCTTATTATTCCCGCCAACTATCCTCTAGCCAGCTTATTAAATATCAGCAATTGCATTTCATGCACAAGGCTCTATTTGAGTCCAAAATTGCCAAAGGTGTGGGGCATTTTATTTTTAAAGCCTCATTCTGGGAAAATGCGCCTGCAGCAAAAGCATTGTTAAAAACTGAATTTATCTCTAAGCAAGGGATCGTGGGTTGTGAAAGTTGTGGTCAATGTAGGTTAGGAGATACTTTATATATTTGCCCTGAAACTTGTCCCAAAGGATTGGCGAATGGTCCTTGTGGTGGTACGACATTGGATCGCTGTGAGTTTGGAGATCGTGAATGCATTCATTCTGTGAAAGCCCAACTTGCCAAAGCCGTGGGACAGACTGACGTTCTAAAAGAAAAACTGATTCCAACTGTACCCATTGAAGTCCGTGGAACCAGTTCCTGGAAAAATTGGTATCTGGCGACTGAAGCTTAGCTTTCATCATCCATGGCATTCGAATAAAATTTCACGCCCAATTTGATGCGATCACGACCTTGGCTCATACGCCAACGGTTGGTATCACGTAAGGAGTATACACAGCCACAATATTCTTGTTGGTAGAATTCTTCCTTCTTGCTGATTTCAAGCATACGAACAGCACCACCATTTTTACGCCAGTTGTAGTCCCAATAGGTGATACCTTCATAATGTGAAGCAGAACGATGCCCACAATCATTGATCTGCTTCATATCTTTCCAACGAGAGATACCCAATGAGCTACTAATTAGGCTGAAGCCATTTTCAGCTGCATAAAGGGCAGTGCGTTCAAAGCGCATATCAAAACACATGGTACAGCGAATACCTTTCTCTGGCTCATTTTCCATGCCTTTGGCACGTGCAAACCAATTGTCTGTATCGTAATCACAGTCAATAAAAGGAATATTATGTTTTTCTGCAAAGCGAATATTTTCTTCCTTACGGATTTCATATTCCTTGACAGGGTGAATATTGGGATTATAAAAAAAGATCGAAAAGTCGATGCCTGATTCAATTAGGGTTTCCATCACTTCACCCGAGCATGGTGCACAGCAGGAGTGAAGCAGAAGCTTGTCGTGACCTGCTGGGAGAGTCAATTTCTGACGTTCAAGTTTGTTTGACATAGTTATATGGGTTTAAATCTAAACCCTATATTTTAACGATTTAATTAGATAGTAAGGATTTGATATACTGATATTTTCTAAGGTTAAGATGAAAGAAATTCACTAATTGAAATTTAATAAGAACTAAAGTATATAAGAGAATAACTACAATAATGCTTTGGAAGCAGAACATTGCAAGTTAATCAAGAGTCATTGAATGAAGCTTTAAAATTAAGTGAAGAAATTATTAGTAATATTGAGTTAAGTACCTCTTCTTTATCTAATTGCGCATTAAAGGCGAGTAGATTGGCAAGATTGCTAAATGAATTCGATTACCAAAGAATTTTTATCTTTGAAAGTAGTGGTTATCCTTCAAGCCCAAATGGTTTAACACCCGATATATGGGACTTATGTAAAAAAGCTGGAGAAGGAAAAACCGTAGAGAAAGCTAAGTTAGGGTCAATCGGAGCGATGGAGATTGAATTGGAAGCAATGAAGGATAGTCTAAAAATTGCACATGATCCTAATGTTTCAATAAGTTCAGCTAATCCGAATCAATTTGTTTCATCAGGTGGCACTAGTAATTTTTTAGAAAGAAAGAGTTTAAGAGATGGTATTAGCACGAACTCTCAATTTCTAACTAAACGACAAGCTTTTGTATGCGAATACGTGTCTAATAAATATTATGAGCTAAAATATTCAAAAATTACGTCAGATATTTTTTCTAGAACAAGAAAGTTTGTAGACGGAAAAATTGGAGATTTAGTACCATTATCAGCACAAAAATTTGCATCTGTTTATGAGAATTTAACGTCCGAAAATTCAGAGGATTGGTCAAATGCTGTTCATAGTTGTAGGCGAATATTACAAGATACTGCTGATGTGATTTATCCTGCTAGAGAGGATAAGACTATTAATTTAGACAATGGTGAAACTAAAATTATTAAATTAGGTGTGGATAATTATATAAATCGAATTATTGCATATGTTGATGAGCAGTCAGACTCTAAAAGATTTGAGGAAATCGTTGGTTCACAGATGAAATATTTGGGCGAGCGGTTAGATGCTATTTTCAAAGCTGCTCAGAAAGGTTCTCATGATATTATTACTTCTAGGCAAGAAGCTGATCGTTATGTTATTTACACATACTTGATAGTTGGAGATTTATTATCTTTGGTAGAGTTGCAAAAAACATTATCAATTTCAGATAAAGATTTTAGATAGCCGCTTAACTTACTGAATAACTAAAAATCCTCAGAATCTTTAATTTATTAAGATGAGTATTTCTCATCTTAAGCTGAATTTATATCGTTTTACTCACTTTCTTATTCACGTTTAAATACAGCCATTCAGAAATTTAGCTTTTTATAAAATTTTTAGGTGGCAATCTCCATGAGTACAGCATTTGAGTGTTCAATTAAACGTATCCGTTTTGATGAAAACTACACGCCAGCAGAAAGCACACGTTTAACCACAAACTTTGCCAATTTGGCACGTGGGGAAAGCCGTGAAGAAAACTTGCGTCGTACCCTTGCGATGATCAACAACCGTTTTAATAGCTTGGCAACCGTTGATAACCCGAAAGGTGATCGCTATTCACTTGAGATTGACATTATTTCTGCGGAAATTGATATTGAAGGTAATGGTCAAACTTTCCCATTTATTGAAACACTTAAAAGTGTTGTGATTGACCATCAAACAGGTGAGCGTATTGAAGGCATGATCGGCAATAGCTTCTCATCTTATGTGCGTGATTACGACTTCAGCGTGGTATTGCCACAATTGGGTTGTGGTGTAGGTGAAAAACCTGAAGATTTTGGCAATCTACATGGCAAGCTTTATCAACATTTAGTCAATTCAGATGTATTTAAAGCAGAATTTAAAAAACAACCTGTCATTTGCTTAAGCGTTTCAACCTCTAAAACGTATTTCCGTACAGCTAACGTACATCCTATTTTGGGTGTGGAATACAAAAATGATGAATATTCACGTACCGATGAATATTTTGCCAAAATGGGTTTACGTGTACGCTACTTTAAACCAGAAGGTGGTAATGCACCATTAGCATTCTATTTCGCTGGCGATTTAGTCCGTGATTATACTGATTTTGAATTGATCAGTGCTATTGCGACCATGGAAAGTTTCCAACGGATCTATCGTCCTGAAATTTACAACACCAACTCTCCTGCAGGTGTGGTGTATCAACCAAGTCTAAGCTATGGCGATTATTCACTTACACGTGTGGTCTATGACCGTGTGGAACGTGGTGAGCTTGCAGTTAAACAAGGTAAATGGACGGAAGAAAACTTCATTAAGCCTTATCAAGACATTTTAAATGAATGGGCTGTAAATTTCGAAGTCGAAACAGCTGCTTAATCCATTAAATTGATAAACAGATTTACGAATTTAGACAAAGAAGATTAGACATGGCGCTTACACAACCGAAACTTTTACTCCCAACTTCAACTGCGGGTAGCTTGCCAAAACCGTCTTGGTTAGCTGAACCTGAAAAATTATGGTCTGCATGGAAGCTTGAAGGCGAAGAATTATTAGAAGCTAAACGTGATGCTTTGAAATTATCATTACATGAGCAAGTCACTGCGGGTATCGATATCGTGAGTGATGGCGAGCAAACCCGTCAGCATTTCGTGACCACCTTTATTGAGCATCTTGAAGGTGTGGATTTCGAAAAGCGTGAAACGATGCGTATTCGTAATCGTTATGATGCGAGTGTACCTTCTGTTGTGGGTGATGTTTCTCGTAAAAAAGCCGTGTTTGTAGACGATGCGAAATTCTTACGTAGCCAAACCAATCAGCCAATTAAATGGGCGTTGCCTGGTCCAATGACCATGATTGATACACTTTTTGACGGACACTACAAGAGCCGTGAAAAACTGGCTTGGGAATTTGCCAAAATTTTGAACCAAGAAGCTTTAGAACTTGAAGCAGCAGGCGTAGACATTATCCAATTTGATGAACCTGCGTTTAACGTATTCTTTGATGAAGTAAATGACTGGGGTGTACCAACCTTAGAACGTGCACTTGAAGGTCTAAAATGTGAAACTGCAGTTCATATTTGCTATGGTTACGGCATTAAAGCCAATACAGATTGGAAACAAACTTTAGGTAATGAATGGCGTCAATACGAAGAGTCATTCCCGAAACTACAACAATCTAAGCTCGATATTATTTCACTTGAATGCCAAAACTCACGTGTACCAATGGATTTAATCGAATTGATCCGTGGTAAGAAAGTGATGGTGGGTGCAATTGATGTGGCAACCACTCAAGTGGAAACTGCAGAGGAAGTAGCAAATACGCTACGCAAAGCATTGCAATTTGTTGATGCAGATAAACTGTATCCTTCAACTAACTGTGGTATGACACCGCTATCTCGTCAAGTTGCACGTGGCAAACTTGAAGCTTTAAGCGCAGGTGCTGCCATTGTTCGTAAAGAGCTAGAAGCTTAATCAAACGTAGTCTCGTGCGAAGCAGAACAAATTATCACAAGAACATTTGTTCTGCTTTATGCATGAGCACGTGATATGTACATTTGAGATGAAAGAGATGATTGAAGCAACAGACTTTAGAAATGCAATGTCCTTACTCACCACAGCAGTGAATGTTATTACGACTGCGGGTGAAGCAGGTATGCATGGATTTACCGCATCTGCCGTATGTAGCGTGACGGATACACCGCCAACGTTATTAGTCTGTATGAATCAATCCTCCCGTTCACATGCCCATTTTGTTGAAAATAAAGTCTTGGCGGTCAATGTGCTGAGTACACAGCATGAGCAAATTTCTAACGCATTTGCTTCAAGTAAGTTTAGCTCAGAAGATCGTTTCAAACTAGGTGATTGGAGCACGTTAGAAACAAGCTCGCCGATTTTGGAAGATGCATTAGTCAGTTTTGACTGTGAGATTCAAGATATTCAGCAAGTCGGTACACACAGTGTTTTCATGTGTCGTGTTCTTAAAGTTCAACAAAGCGATCAAGAAGAAAGTCTGGTGTATTTTAACCGTGCTTATCATCAAGTGGGTCAGTTGGAACACGCTTAACTCAATGCCTTAATTCTTTTATCTTTTTAAAGTTAGTTTATTGTGGAACTTATAACCTTTTTAGTCATTGGCGCTTTTGCTGGTTTTGCAGCAGGGCTGTTTGGTGTCGGCGGTGGTACGATTATTGTACCACTGCTTTTTATTGTCTTTACCCAAATGGGCTATGACCCCGATGTGGTTATGCACCTCGCATTAGGCACGTCTTTGGCAACCATTGTTGTAACCTCGATTAGCTCATTGATGGCGCATCATAAAACTGGTGCTGTGATTTGGCCTGTTTTTAAAAATCTAGCGCCACCTATGGCGATTGGTTGTTTTTTTGGGGCAGGTATTGCTGGTTTGATATCAGGATTACATCTACAAATCATTGTTGGCTTATTTCTGATTTGGGTCGCATATACGATGTTTACAGGTGCCAAAAAAGCAATTGACCCAACGAAAACGTTACCCTCATCAGGTCAACAAGTTGCTGCAGGTAGTGTGATTGGGGTTGCATCAGCAATCTTTGGTATTGGTGGTGGAAGTCTGACGGTTCCATATCTGAATCGCTATGGTGTGGTCATGCAGAAGGCTGAACCGTACCGGGTTTGTCGGAGAGTCAATATTCTGAGATGAGAAGCATTGCTTCGCAAGACGTAGCGAAGCGTAGTGTCCCGATGACAAAATTAAAATATACCCCTGAAATCAGAGAAAGAGCGGTTCAATTATTGATTGAATCTGAAAAAGATTATCCTTCTACTTGGGCTGCGATCACAGCTATTGCTCCCTGAGCAGTATACTGCGCAAGGGTTGTACTCCTGAAACACTACGTGCCTGGCATCAAAAGCATTTAGATCAGCAAAATCCTATTAAAGTACAACAGATATCTGATCAAGAAAAAATGAAGCAAATGGAACGT
>NZ_JBBCWZ010000083.1:0-10420 GCF_037145695.1 Acinetobacter sp. USHLN143 | reverse complement strand
GTGCTGAAAAGATTGCCGACCCATAAAGTGACCCAAATAGAAGAATTACTGCCACACCGCTGGAAACCTGAACCGAATTAAAAATAGACATGGGGTTCAGCGGACGCTTACGCTTAAACCACTAACATGTTGGTTTAATATACGGGCTTCAAGCAACGTTGATAATTTAAATCCCTTGTCCCTATAACCTAATAATAAATATAAAAATAAGGACTTAGAATATGGATAAATATCTTGCCGAATTGCTCGGCACATTCTGGCTGGTGTTTGGAGATATTGTGGGAGCAGAAAATTAGGCTTTTTAATAAAAACCCTCTAAAAAGCCAGGATTTCCAAATACCATTTTTCTGCATGTTTCACATGGAGCATGCAGATCATCGCGCTTAAAAATGCTTATAAAAATGGATTTTCAATTTCATCCAGATCATCACGCTGAATTTTTTCTGGCAAGTCCTGCGTGTTTTCCAGTTGTTGTACCACATCATTCAGAAAAGCCTGCAAGGCTTTGGCCACTTTCAGTCCCTGCTGATCCTTGGTGATTTGCAAGTTGCCATACAGGCTGACGCAGTCCAGATCATTTTCCAAAGTCAGATCATGAATGGCATGGGATTCGCTGCCATTTTCAAATGCTTTAAACATATCCTCTTCACCTGTCTTTGTTATTTTCAATGAACGTCTGATGTCGATGCTACCCGAATCCCGGTTTTTTCAGCAAGCTTATTTCAACAGGTGCAAAATATATTGCAACAAGGCATCAATCAGCTGTTTCACAATGGCATCTTGCGTTGCATTGTCTATCGCACCGCCAGTCGCAGAGGAGGCCGAACTGCTTGAACCGGAAGACTTAAACTCGCGTTGTAATGCCTGCAGGTTTTCTTCAGAAACCTCTTCGGCACACTGACTTTCTGCATCCCAATTAGAGTATTCAATTTTCTGGTTGGCTTTTACGGCATTTCCAGTCAGTGGCAGCTTATAGGTATTGCGTTTCTGTTCTTCGGTAAGCTGCGGGAACAGGTTAATTCCAAGCTGTTCTTCCAGATAGCAGACACTGACAATACGCACTTTCAGTGAATTGTCATTCGGTGCATAGTAAGCACCAATAGCACCGGTTTTCGGCATATAAACCGCCTTATAGACCGCGGTTGGCACAATCACGCCATTGCCAATGGTTTTCAGCTTCTTCCCGGCAAAGACCGGCCCGGTTACCACATAAACATCCTGTTTCTGCTTGGTCACAATGGCACGAGTGGCTTCTTCCAGCTCACGCCAGACTTGCTGATTATTCTTGGGCGCTTGCGGCACCATATTGGCCAATGAAAAACTGTCAGACTGCGCAGCCTTGTTAGGCATATCCGCATTCGGCGCCATATGACCGCGGTCATAACCTGAACCGCGATAATCCGCCAATGTGGCACGATGCTTCGCACTGACCCGATCTTCTTCATGAAAATTATCTTCACGGGGAATTTTCTGGCTTAAGCGTGCTGGCGTTAAGGCTTCCGCCACCCAGAGCGGCGTTTTAGATACCCCGGAATAACCAACATTAAAGCCATTAAAACACAGTGAATAGCTGTCTTTTTTCAGACTGTCTTTTATCAAATATGGTGGCACATCCCGATAAAACTGATTCAGACAGGCAGAATCACTGGAAGAGGATAGCGACACCCACTGACTGATTTTTTCCTGGCCAAAAGCGATGGCGAAGCTACTCGAAGCCACCACGCCCAGAATGACTTTAATACTATTATCATTTAAAAACTGAAAAAAAGAGTTCTTGGGTTTACGCTGCTTCTTGGCCATTCTTACACGTACTTTTTAGATCAATACAGATTTTGACCGAGCTTAACAAGCTGTATAAGTGAAGTATATCTTGGCTCTACCATTCGTTTACTAAATAAACAATAAGTATCCAAAATCTCGGGCAGTTGTAACAAACTATCTAATTTTATTTCTTTTTAAATGAGGTTTCTCGGTGTTTGCGTAGCTTTGTTTGGCTCAGTAGATTGAGTGTGTAAAGCTAACGGCCTATCTCAATTCGTACAATTATTAGCAATGGTGTCAATCATGAATTCCAAACTCTCTAAAGCATTAGGTTTAGGATTATTCACAAGTGTGATCAGCGTAGCTGCATTTGCTGAGCCACCGGTTCAACCAGGTGAAACACTTGAAAGCTTGTCTAAAGCTAAAATTAGTACCAAGGTGAATGGTCAGGAAGCCTCTTTAGAAAGCTTGGTGAACTCTGGTCAGATTCGTCTGGTCGATCCGCGTGCAGCAGCACCGCAACCAGCCATGCCAAACACACAGGCACCAATGCCCAATGATCCAGCAATGACTCAGGCACCAAATTCAGGTACTGTTTCTCCTCAACCACCTGTCACAGAACCAGGTATGAATGAAGCAGAGGTGCCGGCCAATCTGGTTGAACCAGCCACTGAATCAGAAGTAGAAGCCAGCACGTCTATGACGACGCCTCAACAACAACCAACACTGGAAGAACAACAAGCAGCTGTACCAGCAATGTCTGAAGAGCAACAGCAAGCAGCTATTGCTTCAGAACAACCGATGCCTGAAGCACAGCAACAAGCGGCTGTGACTGAAGCAGATGTGAGCAATGAACAAACTGAAATTGCAGCTCAATCTGATGCAGAGCCAGTACTGATGGAAGAACCTTTGAATGCTGCACCTGAAGTGCCGGCTGCGGTAGAACTCGAACAATAATCTGAAACTCATTTATTTATTGTTTCTCTCATAAAAAAACCAGAGTGTGCCTCTGGTTTTTTTTTATGCTTTTTATTTTATTTACATCTGAATCTGGGTGCCCAGCTCGACCACACGGTTGGGTGGAATTTGATAGAAATCACTGACCGGACTGGTATTGCGCTGCATAGAAATAAACAGCTTTTCCCGCCACGGTGCCATGCCCTCACCCACAGTATGCATAATCCGTTCACGTGAAATAAAGAAACTGATCTGCATCAGGTCATATTCAAAATCCCATTGCTCATAGGCCTGTTGTAAAGCTTCCGGAATATTCGGCTGATCCTTAAAACCATAATAGATAAACACCCGGTAAAAATGCTCACTCAGTTTTTCCAGTTCAATCCGGTCCTGCCTGTCAACAAAAGGAATATCCCGGGTAATCACCGTCAACATGATATTGCGTTCATGCAAGACCTTATTGTGCTTAATATTATGCAACATGGCATGCGGAACAATATTTGGTGTACCGGTCAGGAAAATGGCATCGCCTGGCACAAACTTGGTGCCTTCCCCCATCGAAATACTTTTAATAAACAGATCAATCGGCAAGGCATCCTGTTCCAGCCGGTTCAGTACCAACGCACGCCCGTCTTTCCAGGTCATGAGAATCGTAAACAGTACCGCACCAATCAGAATTGGCACCCAGCCACCCGAAGCGATTTTCAAGGACGTTGAGGCCACAAAGACTAAATCCAGTGCCAGGAATGGTACAGCAAATAACGCTACTTTCCAGACCGGCCAACGCCAGAAGCCATAGGCCAGAATCGAGATCAAAATGGTGCCGCAGAGCATGGTCATGGTCACCGCAACGCCATAAGCACTGGCCAGATTGGCACTATTTTCAAACAGTAAAATCAGGATCAGCACCGAGATAAACAACATCCAGTTAATGAAAGGCAGATAAATCTGGCCACGCTCCAATGCAGAGGTATGCTTGACTGACAGGCGCGGCAAATAACGCAATTGAATGGCTTGATTGACCATAGAAAATACCCCAGTAATGACCGCCTGTGAGGCAATCACCGCCGCTGCAGTCGCCAGTCCAATCATAGGGAATAAGGCCCAGTCTGGCAGTAGCATATAGAAAGGATTCGCCAGGGCTTCAGGACTACGCAGCAACAAGGCGCCTTGCCCGGCATAATTCAGCAATAAACATGGCAAGACAATAATGAACCAGGCCAGCCGAATCGGTAGGCGGCCAAAATGCCCCATATCGGCATAAATCGCTTCACCACCGGTCATGGTCAGAATCACTGCCCCCATGGTCAGAAAAGCCACATAAGGCTGATCGACCACAAAATGATAGGCCCAGTAGGGATTCACCATCCAGAGTACAAATGGGGTCTGGATGATGCTCCACAAACCAAAACCGCCAATCGACAAAAACCAGAGCATGGTTAAAGGCCCAAAAAATTTGCCCATCGTGGCTGTGCCGTGTCGCTGTACCATAAACAGTCCGGCCAGAATCCCTATCGATAAAGGCACCAACCACTGATTGAAAATGGGCGTGGCAATACTCAGGCCTTCAATGGCTGAGAGCACGGAGATTGCCGGGGTAATAATCCCGTCACCGAAAAATAGCGATGCGCCGACAAAGCCCAAAGCAATCAGGAATATTTTCTTTTGATCAGAGATTCGTGTGGTACGCAGGTTTAATGCCAACAGTGACATAATCCCGCCTTCGCCGTTGTTATCGGCACGCATGATTACCATGACATATTTAAAGCTGATGGTAAGCATCATGCACCAGAAAATCAGGGACAGGATACCGAGTACAGAAGCTTCGCTAATGGCGAGATGTGCGGTAAGGAAGCATTGGCGCAGTGCATACAGCGGACTGGTACCAATATCTCCGAAAACGACCCCAAGCGCAGCCAGTGTAATCACCGGAAGAGCTGCCTTTTGTGCAGTGCTTTGCATATATTGTCTTCGTTTTTTAACAAGCATTTTTGCGAATCATAGCACCGCATTAAAAGTTTTTCTGCAAATCAATTGTTTCAGCTTGGCACAGCTGGTTTTTTTCGCTATTATCCTCGGCCTATGGTGAGGTGTCCGAGTGGCTGAAGGAGCACGCCTGGAAAGTGTGTAAACGTTTATAGCGTTTCGAGGGTTCGAATCCCTCTCTCACCGCCAGAATTTAAAACCCGAATCACATGATTCGGGTTTTTTTATATTTAATTTTATCCATCATCCCATCAGCAAAAAAAATCATCTGCTTAGATCTTAAAATATTATTATCCATCGTCTTATGCAAATCATTGAGTTGATATCAATCCTCTTTCATAAAAATCTTTTGCAACACAACACTTACGCTCAATTCTATTTTTAAAAATCTTCATTTTTCATCAGCCAAAAAACTGATGAATTGTGCAGTTTTTGTACGCCATTCATTTCAGGTTTTTATTTATGTGTTCAAACAAAAAAACTGGCACAGAAATAGCTTAATTTTATTGTCATCAAAGCTATGTTATGTTGCTTATAAATCAACTAAAAGGAGAATAAAAACCACAGGATAGAAAGAAATAACCAAGTGAACCGGGCCATTCAAATTTGAAGTTAAAAAATAGATACACTGCTATTCGGAGAGCGAACATGAATAACAGCGCAAACTATGCCAAACAGATTAAAAATGCAAAACGTGGCGGTTATACCCCAACCATTGCCAAGGACATCAATAAACATAAAATTCAAAAAGCCTTGAGACTCATCGAACAGTGGAGAAGCCTCGCTCAAGAACTCAAACCTCAAATGCAGTTTGATATGGCCTTTACTTTAGAGGAATGTGCACAAGAATTAGATCGCATCCTGAAAAACAGATAAACCTTATAACCAACTCATATCCATAGCAAATCCTATGCTTTCACCCTCGCCCATATCTGCACATATGGGCCATTTCTTTGCACATAATCAAAAACAGAACTTTTCATCCATTCGGTCAAAATAAACAAATCCTGCCGAAACAGTTTAAACGGTTATTTTTTGGCTTGCGTGACCCAAAAAAATCTGTAAAATGCACTCCACCATGCCGGCATAGCTCAGTTGGTAGAGCAACTGACTTGTAATCAGTAGGTCCACAGTTCGAATCCGTGTGCCGGCACCATATCTTAGCCTCGCTTTTAGTGAGGCTTTGATGTTTCTGGGTTTTGGTATTTTCAGCTGAGTCTTCTTGCACTTTCTAGTGCTTCGATTGTGCCGTCACTTGCACATATCTCACAATCCCTTCCTGATATAATTTTCGGCATAGTTTCGCTGTCATCTGAATTTTAAAATGATCCAGTTTTGAACCTTGAGCCTGATCATCTGATGCTTTTGAATTCAAAGTTTTTTGCACATAATCCGCAAAGCCTGAAAATACCGGCTCGGACAGATCCTGAATCTGGATATTTTTAAATTCAAAACGATCCAGACAGGCATACAGTGCCCCCACTGTCATTAAATCTTTTAAATTCACATCAGCAGATTTCAATAAAAACTGATATTTACGCCGTTGTAAGGCATTTAAATTTTCCCAGCGCTCGGACAAAACCAGATGATGAAAACCAATCCGCGCATTTGAATTTAAAACACTACGGATCTGCTCCAAGAATAAAGGCACAGGACTGTGATAAGCCGCATCCAGACACAGCACCACATCAAAACGCTGGGAAAATGGCAATTCTTTTAAACGCAAAAATGACGCCTGATAAATGGCATTCAGTTCTGGCAAATGTTGCTGAATATTAGCCACACAGGCAGCCTGCAGCTCAACCCCCGCCAGATATTGCACCTGATAGTGTTGTTGCCAGTACAGCAAACTTGCACCCTGACCGCAGCCTAAATCCAGCAGTTTATCTTTTGAATTTAAATTTACAGTTTGTGCAAGGTGATCGGTGAGCATACGACAGGCAGCCGTATAATCCTGCTGACCTGCTTGCCAATACCCTAAATTGCTCCAGGGCAATTGCGCATGATCGCCCAACACAGCGGCATCAATTGCATACTTGTGCTGGGGAAGACGCTGACGCAGTGCCTGAAGCCATTGCATGGATTAATAACCCAGTTGCGGTGCAACCTCGACCACAGGTTTTAAACCCTCAAATGGTAAAGGTGCACCAAAAATTTCCGCAATTTTCATCGCTGAGGTCACTGCCGATTCCAGAATTGGCAAACCGTCACATGACCATGAACCGCAGAAGAAGACTTTACGATTGGCATCCAGATGACGTTGCTGCAATTCCTTATTCAGTGCTACGGTATTGGCATCGACCACTGCACGCGTTAGCATCACCGATTTGATCACTTTTTTCGGATCAATCTCGGTTACCGGACGCCAGGTCTGAAATACGGCCGACTTGCCGACCAGAGAAGGTTCAATCGAGTTAAGCCACACGGTAAATTGCTGACGAGTAAATTTACGGTCCATCATATAGCTGAGTACGGCCCAGTCTTTACGTTTTGGCGGCATTACGCTGGCATCGGTATGAATCACCAGTTCGCCTTGTTCGAATTTGAATTTCTTCAATAATTCAATTTCACTGGCGAATTGTACCGGATCCAGGAACTCCTCAATTTTGGTGGTCGGTGTTGCGACAATCACCCGGTCAAACAGTTTTGAATAACCGGCCGCATTTTCAACTTTGACCTGATCGCCCTGCTCTTGTACCAGTGTAATTGCTGAACCGTCTTCAATTTGAATGCCTTCAATCAGCTTATCGACCAACGCTGGTGTACCGCCTTGCAGACGCAGTAACGCATCGCCATCGGTTAATTGACGCAGAAAAATTAACAACGGTTTAGCTGGCCATTCACCAATGGTTTTCGGATTGCAGGTACAGATGGTATATAGCACCGGCATCACCGCACCGTGCCAGAACACTTCTTCAATCTCGTTACGATTGATAAATTCTGCCAGGCTGATGTCCTGATTTTTCGATTTAAAGAATTTGGTCAATGCAACTTTTAACTGCAACAGGCCTTTGACCAGACGCCAGCCATATTGTTGCAGGCCTTTCCGGTTATTGATGATCGGGATATTGCCAATTCGGCTGCGCGATGTGGTCAGCCAGGTTTCAGTTTTATCTTCAAATAACCAGCTGCAGGCCATATAGGTCCGCACCGGATAAGTTTTAATGCCCAGATGTGTGGCTAGACTCAGGGTGTTTTTCCACAGATAGGGGTTCATCACACGTAAAGGTGCGTCAATCAGGCCCCCTTCAAATTCAAGGCTATGACTGTCCATGCCGCGACCTGGAAGTGCTTCAAAAATCGTGATGTGATGCCCTGCGTCCTGGAGAATTCTGGCTGTAGCCAGTCCGGCCATGCCACTACCAATTACTGCGATATCCAAACTGATCATCCGTCATTGAAAAACTACAGAAATTATGTACCATGCGCCAATCAAACAGGTTATTAAAATCTTCCAGAATATATGTTTTTCGTAAAGGCCTTTTTGTTCAATTTCACCTGCTTTTTATTCATTTTTCTGACTTAGTTAAAATTCCATCAAATCTAAGATTTTATTCATATTTTTATCTAAAAACTTGAAAATTCGCTTTAAAAACAAATAATTTAATTAACCATTTTTATAATCCTTGGTTGACAAATACTTTTTAAATACCTATGATTCGCAGCATAAGAAAACCATAAATTCATCCGGTTCCATTCAGATGCGTTTATGCGAAAATTGTTTAAAACGACAAGAAACTACAGCGCCTTATAAAATAAAAGCCTCTGCGAAAGCAGAGGCTTCTTTGTTTTCAGGCCTAGTCAATCATTCAGCATGGTATTGCGCTTACTTGATTGCCTCGCATAAGCCGCTTAAAAAGCATAGAGTGCAATTCCTCAATTCTCATTTTGTTCTCAAATAGAAATCAAATGGCATGATGTTTTTGTCTAGAATTCATAAATCTCTAAACTAAAAAAATAAAAAATCCAGCAACTTGTGCTGGATTTTTTGCTTCAAAGAACTAGGTTTGAATTAGATTTTACCCACCAGGTCGATTGACGGCGCTAGTGTTGCTTCACCTTCTTTCCATTTTGCCGGACAAACTTCACCTGGGTGCGCATGTACATATTGTGCAGCTTTCACTTTACGAAGAAGCTCTTGTGCATCACGGCCAATACCACCCGCGTTGATTTCAATGATCTGGATTTTACCTTCTGGATCAATCACGAAAGTACCACGATCTGCCAGACCTTCAGCTTCAATCAATACTTCGAAGTTTTTAGACAAAGTCCAGGTTGGATCACCAATCAATGGATACTGGATTTTACCAATCACGTCAGAGGTATCATGCCAAGCTTTATGGGTGAAATGAGTATCGGTAGACACGCCATAGATTTCTACACCCATTTTCTGGAATTCAGCATACTGATCAGCAAGATCGCCTAATTCAGTTGGACAAACAAAGGTGAAATCTGCAGGATAGAAAAACACCACTGACCATTTTCCTTTCAGGTCTTGCTCAGAAACTTCGATGAACTGACCATTGTGGTAAGCAGTTGCATTGAATGATTTGATTTCAGTATTGATTAAACTCATGAGATATTTCCTCTGGCTTATTTCTGGGATTGCTTATCTTGTGAAGCTAGAATACGAAAAATTTCAAAATAGGTAAAACCGCAAGTTTTTATAAAAATGATCGCTTTTTTAGATCATTAATTTCTATTAGTATTGTTAATCTCATTTATTTTCTCGATGCAGAGTTGTGCTGATCAAAAGCAAGATAATGCTTTAACACTTATGATTCTTCTAATAAGTCGGGCTTTATGCAAACTCAATACCAATCTTCAAGACATAAAAAACCCACCGCATTCAGGTGGGTTTTAATGATGATTTACCGTTCTAGATCAAAATGGAAGTCCATATATATTTCATATTAATTAATTTAATTCATACACTTAAGATAAGGATTTAATTTTTTGTAAAGTTATAGTGAACTTTTCCTACTTTTAACAAATTATTCTTTTTCTTAACTTTACAGAATGAACTTAAATGAAAATATCTAGAATTATCTAAATTTATCCTTTTTTAATCCAAGAATGTCCTTTGTATAACTTCTATGATGCTTATCACTAGATAACCACTTTGATAGGAGAAATAGAATGTCTAGAACACCTAACGACGATCGCTCTGATAGCATGAATCCTAATAACGATGCCTATTGGGATTCCCTGGATAATCATGCAAATCAGTTAAATCCTAATAATGACCGCTATTAAGGATAAAGGACTATGCAGATAGGAGATTCCACTCTCCTATCTGCTTTTAGGGAAAGCCATGTACTACTCAAAAGATAAGGACATCAATGAATACGTCAAGCAACTACTTAAACATAAGAGCTTTCGTATCATTAGCGGTAAAAAACATGATCAACTCTGTATTTTGGAGCAGCGTAAGATAGCTATACCTTCTACTCCGAGTAAACAGAGAAGTTTTATTGAATTCAAAAATAATGTTAAGCGTATTCTGAGGGAACTAGGAGTTGTAAATTATGAAACAATATTATGATGATCCATTCTTGGATAACTTATTACATAAAACGAAGGCTACTAAAAAAGAGAGTTAACACCATTGCTGTCCCACAATTTTTCACAAGAGGAAGCTCATTTGAGCTTCCTCTTGTTTTATGGGTATTTTATCGGGTGAAAATAAAGCTTTTAAAGTTCTTCTTTCAAACAA
>NZ_JBBCWZ010000082.1:0-10947 GCF_037145695.1 Acinetobacter sp. USHLN143 | reverse complement strand
GATGAGTTTTACTATGACCAGCTACCACAACAAAATAAGGTAGCTTAACTAGAGCAGAATATCACTTATAAATAAGCTTTTAGTTGTTCAAACAAGTGGGACCACCTCTCTAATTTATGCCTATCATCGAGAAACAGGTGAAATTGTTGCTTATGTATGGGGTAACCGAGATTTAGCCACTGCAAAACGACTTAAATTAAAATTGAAGCAGTTAGGTGTAAGCTATACATGTATATCAAGTGACCATTGGGATAGCTTTGTTACGACCTTTAAAGAATGCAAACAGTTGATTGGTAAATTTTTCACTGTGGGTATAGAAGGCAATAATTGTCGATTACGGCATCGAATCAGGCGAGGCTTTAGGAGAAGCTGCAACTTCTCCAAAAAGCTTGAAAATCATTTCAAAGCCTTTGATTTAGTGTTCTTTTATATCAATAATGGATTCGTTTAATGCCAGCATACTTTTTGAAACACCACCTGATGTCCTTTAAACACCTGATTCATTATTAGTTTTAGGGGCACAGTGACAGTGTGTCGATTCAGTTTTTTATTTTCATTCAAGTTGCTGAATAAATATAAACTTTTCTTATTCTCTAAACGTTTTTCAACAACAAAATCGCTAAAAAATTGGTATTCATCGTCTTTAAGCAAAGCGTAGGCAGGCACAATCCGTTCCGCACTATCAGTTTTGAGCAGATGTTGATTTCCTTGTTTTTTTGAACCATAAGGTTGGACCCAGATGGAAAATTGATCTAAACCCTCGATATCTTTTACACGTAATCCCAGTATTTCATTGATACGCATACCAGTTCGGTAAGCTAAAATATAAATGATTTTTAATAATCTATATTGATGGTCTGAGATGGATTGATCATGTAAGAACTGATTTAACTTCTTTAATATGACCTGGAAGGCTGTGTGACCTATGATGCGTGCCCGTGGTCGATTTTGCGATGCAATAAATTCAAGTTCGAAATCTTCTGCTTGAAAAACAATTTGCTGGAAGGTGTGAAAACGTTTCAACATGCGGATCGTTTGGTCTTTAGATTTTTTAAACTCAGGTTGATCTGCTTCATCAGCAAGTCGTGTATTGCTAATGATTTGTTGATAGATTTTGTTCAGTAGATCATTAATGTCATCATCGGCATCGACGTATTGCAAGGCATGAGTTAAAAACGGTTCTGCAATCCGGGTGTAATATGTATAGATTGAACTATCTGCGAGTTTTTGATTGTCTTGAGATGCCTTCGTGTACTGAGTTGTATCAAAATCAAAAGTGGCTGATAATTTTTTTATTTGCTCTGAATTTGGTCGATACAGACTGATGAGCCATAAGATAATACGCTTAGAAAACTTATTAAACTGCTCTTGGTGAAGCAGGCAAAAATCAATAATAAGTTCAGCAATGGGGTGTTCCGTTGATGGTGTGCGAATAATTTTCAGCAAGTTTTTATGAATAAGTATGATATTTTCTACTGCTTCAGACGTATTGAGATCTGGTAGGGCTTTGGCGGTAGAAGAGACATTTTGTTCGATTTCATCACTTAATTGAGTTTTGAGTTTTGGGAATGCAAAATTTTCAAACTCATGTTCAGATAAACCACACGTGAGCGTGTTTTCTAACAAACATTGTGAGAGGGCAGGATCAATATCTGCATTGTGCAGTTGTACCCAATTAAAATTGGCGTAGTCACGTAGAAATTTGAAAGTCTTTTGGGTGTATGGATGTTTTATTTTTTGAAAAATGAGGTGTAGATAAGCATCCACGTCTAGACTGATGTCACGAATTTGCCTTGTGTTGAAGTGAATGAGCCAAAGTCGTGTGAGTTGATCTGGAACAAAATTACGCGATTTTCGAATTGTTTTCTCATCGACAAATAGATCGCCATAGCTTGGAGAAAATGGCTCTAAAAAGATGATATTTAAATCGCAAATTTTTTGGATTTTTACGGGATTCTTTAAATGTTCAAGTAATGCATTTAATGTTGCTGTTTGACTTAGTCCACCATATAGCATTGAGCAAAGCAGAATATTTGCAATAATTTCTTCATCAGAAAACGTCGAGCTATCTTGAGCAAGAATCCAGTAGTGCCACAGTTTTTCGAGGATGATGTCAATTTCATGACCGGCCTGGAACCAATCCAAAGTGAAAATTGGTTCATCACGTTTCATCTCGAAGGTAAGATAAGGTAGTGGGAGGTCTAGGTTATTGCTCTTATTGAGGTCTTTGATATATGTTCGGAAGAATTCATGTGCATATTTATTCCAAGCCAAATTTGGTGCTTTACGTTTAATAAACTCATAAATCGCAGGATAAGCTTGAATTAAGTCTTCAGTTGAGAATTTTTGTTCATCAAAGTATTGGCGGAGCTCATGTTCTGCATCAGCTCGTAGATTCTTTTCTAATTCATTACGTTGAAGTTGACGTCTGTCTTCTGCATAGCGTTTTTTTGAGATTTTTTTATTGCGTGAGGACATCAACTTCAACACCTGTAATTTTAAAATACGTTTTCATTTGCTCTAAAACATCTGCAATTTTGGAAAATTGAGAGAGCGATAAACTGGAAAATGGATGGGCTGCTTCTTGTTGCATAAGCTCATGTCCAAAAAGTGCCAAAATTTCAGGTTCAGAAACTTTATGAGTTAAAAATGCACGAGCTGTGTGGCGATGCCAGTTTGCATGATCAAGACCTAATTCTGGATGAAATTTTTTTACTGAAGATGGGCTTAACGGTATCCAGTCATTATTCTGAATGATTCCCAAGAGGGGGAGCTTACTCATTTTGATTTGTTGTATGACCTCACTTAAAGCTGGTTGACTCATCATGATTTGAATCAAAAAATATTCTAAAAAATTAAGGAATTTTTTTATCTCTTCAACTAAAAATGGGCAAAGTGGAATGAGGCGTCCAAATCCATTACGACCGCCTACTTCTTTGTCTGAAACCATCAAAATTTGGCGTTTTAAATTAAAGTTTTTAAGAAATCCAGGGAATTCAGCAACGGGGCGTGCTGCTGTAAAAAGAAGAAGGATATGCCATAACCAGATGTTGTAATGATTAAAGATTGAAATTAGGTCATCTTCGGCTTGTGAAAAAATATTAAATTTCAATACAGCAAAAATCTCTGTAATTACCTGTGGCTTGGGAGCTTTACGACTACCAAAATAAAGTGTTGAATCAGATGGTGAAGTGGTAACACCACTTTCATATTTACGCACTATATCCGTACAGAGTGATTTTAAAATATCGAGATATTGTGCGTGTAAACGCGGGATATTCTGATGACAATAAGAAATAGACGATGACTGATTTGCATCAATCCCTGCAACTAGGTCTGCAAGTTGTTTATTACCTGTTTTTTCAAGAACCGTGTGATGCAGTAGAGAACTCACCTTTACGACAGACAGTTTTGGAATCAGTAATTCTTGTCTTAATTTGCGTAAATATTGCTGTATATCATCGATACTAACCGAATCCATTTTGCGAAGATCCTCTATGAATAGATTCGGAATTGGAATGTCTAAATAGATAGTCTGATTGAGCAAGCTGTCCGAATACTTAAAATTGCGGTTCTCAAATATATTAAATTTACTGCGTAAGAAGAACTGATCATTTTTATGGAGCAATTCTTGGCGGTTATTTAATTTTTTAGCTCGCTTGCTTTCTATATATAACCACTCATTCACACTATTGCCTGTTAAAAATGCGAGTATCAGGATCAAAGCACTTTTATTTTGATGTTCAGAGTAGTCCACATGAAGTCTTTTCAGTAGATGGTTCACGCTAGATGGATTTGGGAAAAAACTACTCGACGTGAGTAAATGTTCTTTACGTTGAATATGTTTTGCAACGAGTGGTAGAACATAACTTTGAATCGTTTCTGAATGTGCTGCCAGTGGTGTGACATGAGTTGGATTGACAACAATTTGCCGACTAACTGGCTCATCAATTAACGTTTCTATATTCAGTGCTTTAGATTTAGCACTTTTTTTTATTTCTACACTTTCTTCAATGAATTGTTCTTCATCAAGAAATTGATGTTGAAGCTGTGTACCGATACTTGCACGTGCAATCTTCGCTTTGTTTTTTAAAACGTAGTTAAAGGTAACACGAATATCATTGAGTAGATTACGGTCAAACTCAGGCAATTCATCCTTATCTAATGTGATCAGATATTGAATAAATTGTTCTAAGCTCAGCGTTGGATCTTGAAGATAGGTATTCCAGAGACGTTGATACTCTTCTGTATTTTGATATTTTTTTTCAGTAACTAAATTTTTATTTGCATTCCTAAAGCGCTGAAATAAGCGCTTTATGGTATTGAAGTGTTCTGTGTGTGCTTGTTTAAAAAGCTCTGGTTTAAGCTCAGGAAGAGCAATTAAATAAATTGCCGCTTTTAAAACTAGAATATTCCAATTTTTTGCATGCGTCTGCGATTCAGGTAATTGCGCAATTGAATTGATGTATGACGTAATGGGTAAATCACTAATCTTAACTTTTTTCGTGAACGCGATTACCGGAGGTGTCGGCAGTTGCGAATCAAAGTCTACATCGATATCAAAGTAATCAAGATTGAGACCAACCAGAAAATTGTCAGTCTGTTGAGAAGACAATAGTTTAACCACAAAGTTGATATGTTGCGTACGTTCATATTGCTCATCACCAAACAGTTTTTCTAGTGTTTTTCGCAGTGAAATAGCTGGCAAATCAATATGCTCGTTTAGATTGTTCGACACTATGATCTCCAAATTTTTTCTGTACTTAGGCAACTATCAGAGTGATCAATGAGTTCTTTTGCACATCTGCTGTTGAGTGATAATTCATTAAAAATATGTGTGCGCTGTTGATTAATATTTTTAATCCGCTGATTCAGTTGATTTCGAGAACATGCAAGTAGTTGTGCTAGCAGTTCCAGACTCATTTGATGATGTGGCTTTAAAGATGATTCTTTGTTAAGGGTCAATAGAGTTTGACGTGAAAGATGTGTGTTAATTAAATGCAATGTTTTTTTGGGATTTAACGACAGAATATTAATTTTATTAGATTTGATGAATTGAATAAATTCAAGACTGCATAACTCTTTCAGAAATAATAATTCGTCATCTGAAAAAGATTGTTGATGATGAATAATTAAAGTGACTTCTTTGATATCATTCTTTAAGTAGCTAAGATATAAGTGAATATTATTAAAAACGGTGTAGCTATCGAATTCTGGAGTTTTCCAGACATGAAGTTCTTTTATACGATTAGAAATATCTAAATCTACTGCGAGATTTTTCCACATATTTAAGTAGCATAGATTGAAACCATAAGCGTGTGGATGAATGGTGATTCTGCTTTTTTTGAAATTTTTTACAGTACTTGTCTGTGTTGTTGGAAACTTTAAAAGTAGTTCAGATGTCAAATTCATAAATGCCATTGAATAAAAATAATACAGTAATATTCACGGATATTTAGAGTTTTTGAATATGGCAGGAGACATCATTTTTTCTTGTTTTTAAAGTTTATTTATTATTGAAAGTTTCAAATTTTCCTCCTTGATCGGATACTCACTATTAGTTAGCTATATTTGTGAGTTGGCAAAAAATATCATGTTTCTATTGTGATTCTCACATGACGGATTAGAATGAATAGGGTAAGGATAAGTACAGCTGATTATTACAATAACAATGCTCAAATTTTCCGTATCCACCTCTCCATTTAAATGCTATTGCGAAATCTGAAGCCCATTTTTTTCCCATTTACAAGAAAACATTTGGTTTCTATCCCAGTTGTCCGGATACAGTGAAATAAGAGTTTGATTCATTCATAGGACTGATCATTTGACTTATCTAGTGAAATATCAGTATGTTCTTTAACATAAGATATTGGCTTTTAGACAATGAATCAAACATCAAATTATTACAATCAACATGCTCAATCATTTTTTGAAAATACCTATCAGGTTGAAATGGAAAGTCTTTACGCACCATTTCTAAGATATTTGCCGGAACAGGCATTTATCCTAGATTTGGGCTGTGGCTCGGGGCGGGACACTTTGGCATTTAAGAAAAAAGGCTATCAAGTTGAGGCAATTGATTATTCTGCCGAGCTGGTTGAAAAGGCGAGAGAGCTGACAGGCATCGAGGTACGTCAGCAAAGTTTTTATGAGCTGAATGAAGTAGCTAAGTATGATGGTATTTGGGCCTGTGCTTCTCTTTTGCACTGTGAAAGAGATCGCCTGACTGAAGTGCTGGGGCGCATATTTAAAGCATTAAAGCCAAATGGGGTGTGTTACATGTCTTTTAAATATGGCGATACAGACCGTGAGAAAGAAGGGCGCAGCTTTACTGACTTGAATGAGCAGCAAGCTTACGACTTATTTAAACAAATAGATCAGGCTTTACTGTTACAGCAATGGATTACTGTAGATAAACGTCCAGACCGTACAGAAGAGTGGATCAACGTAATATGGAAAAAGCAATCACATGCTTTTGATTATTACCCGCAGCGTTTATACAAGCGTGCCGAGTTAATGAAAGAGCCCTCTTTGATTCCTGCAGAACACGGGATTTATTTTTGGTGGTTCAAAACAAATCCACCGGGAATCCCAACAAAAAACTGTATAACGTATCAAGAATATACTTTGTTGTATGTTGGCATATCGCCTGACAAAAAGACTAAACCAAATAGTAAATCAAACTTGAGAATACGGCTTAAAACACACTTTGCAGGTAACGCAGAAGGTTCAACGCTAAGACGAACATTGGGCATACTTCTGGCTGAGATGAGTGGGTATCCGCTTAGAAGAGTAGGGTCAGGTAATCGCATGACTTTCACGCATTCAGGTGAACAATGGCTGGATGCATGGCTTGAAGATAATGCATATGTGTCCTGGATAATTTGTGAAGAACCTTGGAATGTTGAGGAAAAGGTTTCTGAACAAACGATACTGCCACTCAATTTGAAAGGTAATCAGCACGAGTTTAAAGAAACCCTTTCAGCTATACGTAAAAAAGCCATTCAAAATGCGAAAATGATGGAAATCGCTACGGAAGCAGGATTACAAAGACAGGTGAAGCTTCAACATGTGGCAGGATGATCACTTTATAGAAAATAATAAACCTACACCCAACGAGCAGCTGAAATTCTTGAAGCATATTCAGCAGATATTGCAGTCAGGGACTTTTACTTCGACATATAAGTTTGCTTTGCTGATAAGTATCACGCGTCTGGCGATTGAACAGGGTCAAGATACCGGTGCTGCCTTGCATTTGGAATATCAGGATATTGCTGAAAAGTTTATTGACCTGTACTGGAAACAGTCACTGCCGTTTCAGTTTAACCAGTATGAGCCTTTTACTATTCATCAAAGCACTGGTAAGCAGGCAAAGATCATCAGTGAAATTCAGAATGCACAGCAACAATTCAAGACTTTGGCCGCGTTGAGAAAGGATGTACTTTACTGGAACAGGCTGAAGCGAACAGTTGCGACAACGGTAAAGCAAATGCCGGTAGTATATTTGCAGAATCTGAATGGTCAAACGGTAGAATTTCTCTATTGCCTTGAAGACTCCAAACAGTCCCTCAAGCTTTTACCCAAAGTGATGTATTGTTTAAGACAGTTTAGTGAAATTATTGAAGAGCTTTGCCAGAAGCGCTGGATTGATTTTGTCCGGCTGAATAAGCAGAACCTGGTTGTATTAGATGGGTTACCTGACCTAGATGAATTCATGTTTGCACCGAGTCGTAACCAACTAGGACAGGTCGCAGACTTTCTGATTGATTTGCAAGAATGCCAGTGTTTTTATTGCGGTAAAAGCCTAAAAAAATCTAAATATGCAGTGGATCATTTTATTCCATGGTCTTTATATCCTGCCGATACCGGACATAACTTTGTCCTGGCGGATGAAAAATGCAACTCACAAAAAAGTAATTATTTAGCATCACAGCAATTCTTACATCAGTGGCAGGAGCGTAATCATCTGCATGATCAATCTATTATTCGAGAGATTTCTCAATTAGGTTTTCTAACCGATCTGCAACGTTCGCATCGGGTTGCCGACTGGGCGTATAAGCAGGCAATAGAGAATGAGTATTTAGTTTGGTTGGGGGGAAAAGATAAAAAGATATTAGCCCAAGTGTATTAAAGAATTTATTTTCAATAGATATATTTAAGTACTTGAATGTAATAAAGATATAAAGTACCTTAGTAGTGCTTTATATCTTTGGGTGTGTGCATTTGTTCTAACCTTTCTAAGACGGTAGCAGAGAACGGTTGCCAATAGTTCCATGAACGATATTTTTGATCAAAACGGCCACCACCTTCATTCCGCCATTGCTTTAGAATTGCAATGATTTCGGGGTTGTAAATACAATTCACGGATAGCATTCCACTCGAAAATTTGCGAGCACGTACCCATATTCCATTGATGGTAAATTGATAATCTTCCCAAGATGAAACATTAGGAGTCGTGTTTGTTGCGAGTTGTTCAGTTGCTTCAAGTGGATTTTTAGATATTTTCCCTTCAACTCCATTTTTAATCACTTTAGGGGCTTGAGGATAAAGCCAACTTTTATGATCCAGACTTTCAAGGATCAGTTTCTTTGCTTGTTCACTTGGTATTACAAGTTCAGTCTGTAATAAGCTCGATAAATCAATCTCTAATGTATTAACGTTCATTGATTCAATGATCTTGAGTTTATTCTCATCAATAAAATGTGTGACAGCAATTTCAATAAATACTGGTTCATCATTGTAATAACAGGCTAAATCAGGACGAATTAACCCTAAGTGAAATTCAGGAATAATTTTGTCAAATGTCCACCATGCAGCTTCATTGTCTTCAGTATTTGGGACCGCAGGAAGCATTAAACCCATAGATTCTAAAATGACTTCTTTGGCGTATTTGTGTAGTACAGATTCTGGATTAATGTTACAGCTCTCCTTATTGCTGGCATGTGCAAAATGATGCTCTTTGATATCACCTTTGCGTGCAATGACAGTTTCACCGCATTCAAAACATGTACATTTACACGCTAAGCCACGTTCAACATTTTCTATTTGGACCAGATTATTATTTTCATTGAGAGCAACATACATAGTCATGAGTACAAATCCTTTAGCAAGTTAATTTACTCTCCTACTATGACTGTGATTTAATCGCTAAAACACCGTATTAACAGGGGTAATACGGGTAAGTGGGGTGTATAAGTGACTGAAATAGAAATAAAAGTACTAAAATTATTTTATGGCTTACTAGTGAGCCAGCCTACGATCAACAGGGCGTATGATTGTTTAAAGGTGTTATTTGAAAAAACAATTGAGAGTTATAAGAGTGGTTTTGAAGAGAAAGTTACTTACTCCAGGCAGCAATTGAAAGTTGCTGTTGATGGAAAATTGTCAGCGGAAAGAATGGATTCTAAAGAACTTGGAAAATGGATCAATGACTCACGATTAAATGATTTTTTAAAGTGTGTTATTCACCGGCACAGTGCAGTGTTTGATGAGCTTGGATACATCCCATTTGTAAATACAAATGATACTAAGGGTGGGAAGGGGAATGAGCGAATATATTGGTTGGAAATAAAAAAAATTACAGCTAAAGTTGATGAAGATAATCAGAGTCCTGAAGATAATATTGTTCATTATGAGCGAAATAATCCTGCCGACATTCAACTGTCGTGGTTTTATAAATTCATTTTTAAAAATGGCGAGTTAAAAAATAAGAGCTTGAGAGGACTGGTAATGATTACCGTACTCTTTGGTAGTGTGATTGGCTGGGCTATTTATGTTTTTATTTTTTCATTGGTATTGGTTAGTGATGAACAATCTTTTACATCGTTGGACTTATTTTGGATTAGTTGTCTGATTTTCTTTTCATTTATTATGTTTAAGTACTGGGCAATTCCGTTATGGAATTTACCAGAGCATCGTGTAATTAAAGCCCCTATGAGTTTTATTTCATTCGCTGAAGATCATGCTGATCTTGAAATGTATCGGGATAAAGAGAGAAATCAAATTACTCGGGTGACAAAGTTTAAAGGTACATGCCCGATATGTGCTTCTGATGTCCTCTTAAAAAGTGGGAAACCAGATCAAAAGATGCCTTTAGTGGGACGGTGCGTTGAGAGTCCTTTTGCCCATGTGTATAGTTTTGATCGTGTGACACTGAAAGGTGAGCAACTAAAATAAATCATAATTTACATGGGTAAATTGTTATATGTAAATGTGATTTTTAAAAATAAGTGGGCGATTGTACGGCCACTACATTTAAACATGAAATTTTTGAAAAGTAAGAGGGTTCGGATTGACCCCACAAACTTGATAAGAGACGGTCTTATTTTGATAGCTATTCAAAATGTTTAATTATTACAGGCCTGTCTTATCTAAGTCTTATGCTTATAGTAAGATTCTCATTTATCTAAAAAATATTGTCTATGAAAAAAATTGCTGTTGTTGCTGCCGTAATCAAACATGAAGATAAAATTTTATGTGTACAAAGAGCACCATCTAAATATGATTATATTTCTTTGAAATATGAATTTCCTGGTGGGAAAGTTGAGCAAGATGAAACGCCAGAGCAAGCAATTATTCGTGAAATTCAAGAAGAGTTAAACATGGAGATTGTAGTAGATTCACATCTTATTACGGTCGACTATGACTATCCTGATTTTAGTATTTCTTTAAATACATTCTTATGTCATAGCAACGATAAGGATTTACAGTTATTAGAACATGTGAATTATCAGTGGTTGACTATTAATGAACTAACTACTCTCGACTGGGCAGCAGCAGATTTACCTATTGTTGATGAGTTGCAAAGAAAATGATTCTAGATGCATTGAGTAAAGGGTTATAGTCAAACTACTTTATTATCCATACAGGATTCGAAAAAAACTCGAAATAATTCATCGACTGAGTCGATCAACCATTCTTTACGCTTACGTTTAACCCATGCCCACA
>NZ_JBBCWZ010000081.1:0-11107 GCF_037145695.1 Acinetobacter sp. USHLN143 | reverse complement strand
CAGGTCTAGATTCGCGTCTTTTGCGCTGATTTCGCGTTTTAGCACTTTGCCAAGGGTTTCCCTCTGTTTTTCCTCAAACAGGGCTTTTTCGTCAATTGGTGGCGTTTTAGCGCTATTTTTGATTTGGATCTGCTGTTCTGTTTTCAGTTTGCTGAGTTTTATCTCATTTTCAGCAATCAGCAGATCCATATTTTTGCCGTATTGCAGCTGAGCCTGATTTCTCTGTTTGATTTGATCATTGCTGCGGCTGATTTCGGTCTCAATCCCTTTTCGACGTAGTTCGGTGACTTTCGGTCCTTCGTGCAGGGTCGCTTCCAGGCCATTCTCTTGGTCTTTGTAGCTGCGGTGGTCGACTCGGGCGGTGTATCCGGCTAGATCCAGGTGCATATTGCAGATATCGGCAAAGTGTTCGCGCCAGTGCTCGATTTCTCCACTATGTTTCTGATCGAGTTCTCGGGTTTTCTCTGTAAAACCTTCAGGCGTGAGCTTACGTGTGCTCATCAGGATATGGGCGTGATAATTGCGTTCATCACTGCCGGATCCGGTATGCGGTGCATGGATACAGGCATCGACGGCCACCTGATGTCTGTCCACGATGCTGGCACATAATTCTTCGAGCATGGCCAGACGTTGTTCCTGGTTCAACTCACTTGGAAAGGCAATTTCAAATTCCCGGGCGACTGTCGAGTTTTTTCGGGTTTCTCGTTGTTCCACTTCGTTCCAGAGTTTTTCCCGATTTTTTAAATGCTCTGGTGCGCCTTCGGGTAAATAAATTTCTTTATATTCCACGCCAGTTTTTCGGCTGTATTCATGTTCTCGGCCTTCGCGTTCACAATAGATCTTTTCACCGGCCCGATAGGCAATCGCAGCAGTGGCAGAACGCCCTGCAGATCGTGCTACGGTTTTGACTGAAAAGTGGTAAATCGCCATGCCTGTTTTTCGCTTTTAAATTTTCATGTAGTGAAATACAACCGTGACTACGGTTGTCGGGGGTATTGGGGAGACCCCAATCGGACTTGCAAACGAAGTTTGCATAAGTGCGCTCTTCGAGGAAAACATTACTATACATATAGTACCTTGAATGCAGATTCAAGTGCGCTTATGTTAGGGAGGATTTCCCAGGATGATGGTATTGGATTAATGAGCGTGACTGAAAATTTAGACAGCAAGATTAAGGCCCAGGAAGAAAAGCTGAAACAGTTAAAAGCTCAAAGACAAGCAGCACTCGCTAGAGAAAAAGCCAAAGAGAAAGAACAGGCTCGAAAGGATGATACGAGACGTAAGATTTTAATTGGATCTTGTATGCTGAAAATCACTGAAGAAGATGAACAGGCCAGGGCTAAATTGATTACTCAGATGGACAAATATTTAACGGAGGATCGAGATCGCTTATTATTTAATTTAGCTTTATTTGGTTCAGAGAAGCATCAGTAATTTATAAAAGCCAAGCGTGGAATTTTGAAAAATAATTTATTTTTTACATGGTTTATTTAACAATCTCTGTCCAAAATTCCACGCCTGAATTGACTAAGCCAGGGTCATTTTCAAACACTTCTTTTAAATCAGTAACGCTTACCCCTGAATGCCAAAATATGATGTGTAAAGCGATTGTCTGCTTTGCAATTTGCAGGGTCCTTTCATCTGAGTATTTTATAAAAAGGGAGATTGCTTTTTGGTTTCTACTAAAGAGAAAAGCAAAAATAATTTTTCGTTCAGGATCTTGCCCTAAAAACTCATCTCTTTTCATATGGTTTAATACTCATTTTATGAAGTGAACAGAACAGAACTTCAATATTTCTGTGATATCTCTTAGTTTATGAATTCTACCCTTTTTAAAGGCTGAAAGCCTTTCCTCATAGGCAATAAGCAGTTTTTCAGAGCGAGTTTTAACCGTTCAATTAGTCTGTTAAAATTGATTGCTCACAGTTAAATATTCAAAAACTAAAATAATATGAAGGCATATCTTTATGATTAACCCCATTGCTTTAGAAATTGCTCAAAAATTAAGAAATCATTACCCTGATATCTACCGAGTTCCAGAGCTTTTTTTAAATATCAGACAGGTATCTGACTTTACACCTCTTTTGATTACGGGAAATAAAACAGTCTTTTCCTTTAAAGAAACAGGAAAATCTATCGTTAAAAGCAAAACGGAAATTTTTGCAATCAGAAGTACTTCACAAGCAGATAAATTGTTAACAGAAATCCTTTCTAATTTGATTTAGTGTTTATGAGTATTTGAAATTAGTTATCCAATTCACTACATTTCCCATCGTATAAATTATATAAAACATGGGTACAGGATCCGCACTTTTTTTATTTTTAATAGTTTCTATACAAAAAACGAGAGCTTATAGCTCTCATTTTTCTTATTCCTGCGCATGTTCTTTATAGTACTGGTGTTGTCTTCTGGAATTATGCTTCCAGCTTTTGGCTACCTTGTAGACATAAGTGGGAAAATCATCCCAAACATGCGGTAAACCAGTACCACGTGCAACACGGATTTTAAGAGGATAGTCTTTATATTCAACCATATGTAAAAAATAAAAACTTCGCTCCTGGTGAGTACTAAATTTTTTGAAATACGAACTTCTGACATTGGGGTAAATCAGCCAAAAGTAATCGTGTTGGGTACTGCGTATTGATTTTTTATACTGATGTTTCAGCTTTTTCATGATTCCTCCTAGGTAACATTACCTAGAAGGGATCCTTTGCAAAGTAGTTCATATTATTAATCCCATAAAATTATGGATGATTTTTAAGTTCTTCCAGCATGGCTTCACGTAGAATTTTGTTCATGCGCGTTTGATAGCCTTTCCCTTGTGATTTAAGCCACTGCATTACATCGGCATCGATTCGAACGGTTGTCGATTTTTTTACCGGCTTGTAGTAAGGATTACGGACAGTATTTTGCCAAAAGCTTTCATCAAGTTCTGGAATATCTGAAAAATCTATTTCACTGTCTGGACGTTTAGCCAAAGCTTCAAGTTCAGCCTTTTGTGCTGTTGAAAGCTCAGGTAAATCATCAAGATTATGTTTATATCGAACAATTTTGCTCATATTCTCTTTTCTCCTGTGCAGTAGCTTTTCGGGCTGAAATAATTCGGATGATTTCAGTGGTATCTTCAAAGGTAGCTGTATGAGCGACTAATAGGACGATCTGACCATCAATTACACCTATGGCTTGCCATCTATACTCGCCACTTTCAAAACGGTCTTGTTTACTTAATAGGAATGGATCTTTAAATACATGCAGTGCCGTTTCAAAGCTAATTTTATGCTTTTTCTGGTTGCTTGTATTTTTAGCCTCATCCCATTCAAATTCTCTACTCATAGGATAACACTCATATACATACAATAATGTTACTACATTTATGTAAATGTAAAAAGATCTACATGGGTTCTTCTAAAACCGGCCATTCTTATTTAGGGTTTTCCAATTGGTCCTGCAGCTACTTTAATTCGTATTTTTGATGCACCTCTAAGTCTGATTTAGAAATATAGGCAATAAAAAACACACATCTTGATCTGTCCCTCAAAAGTTAGACAGAAACTAATGAAAAAAGCTGAATTTCCTATTAGGAAATTCAGCTTTTTTCATTAGTTTCTAGGGAGGCTAATCCTCGCTATTACTTCTGTTTTTTAAGCTGCTTTTTGAGCTTATTTAACTTGTTTTCGTGTTTTGAAATCGTTTCAAGACGTGCTTTGATCTTCTGTTTCAAGATTTTAACTTGCTTCGACATGATGTCACTCCTTGGTATGAATATCCGCTGACTGGTTTTTTTTCATAAAACTACGGATAAATTTTCTTAATTCTCTAGCGGCACTGGTGTCCATCGCTTCACACAATTGAATAAACTCATCACGTTCAGTGCTGTTAATGCGAATTAAGAGTTGCCCATCTTTTTTGTTGGCCTTGATTTTTCTGGGTTGATCAGTCATAAGATATTTATTCCCAAAGGCACTAATACAATAAAATGTATATACACTATATATACATTATGAAAACTAAGCAACCATTTAATTTATTGTTTTTTATTAAAAATATTTGTGGGTATGAAGTTTTTTCTGAAAATTTAAAATAATAGAGTCTGATGGCTACAGCAAAATTTTTAAATATGTAAAAATCTCGGTATTCCTGATCGGATGGTAAACCGGACATTTCTATTCAGGGTTTGCAACTTTAATGAATGTCCTAATGTAATTTTAGAGCACACCCCAAAGTAACGTCACATCTGTCTGTATCCGCAACCTAAAATCAATAGCTTAGAAGCCGTGAAACATCCTCTTAGCAACGAATAAAAGAAGTCTTAGATTTATACGTGACATAAAAAAGCTTTACCCTACAAAATCAGTGATCTATTAATGACTATGACAGTCCAAGCCCATTTTGATGATTTTTAGGTTTAATTGATGCGTGATTTTAGTCACATTAATCTATATGTCAGTGATCGGATTCTTAATATTTTTTGGTGTTTTTTTAATCAACAAATGGTTAAATCAGTCTCACAATAACAATAAATAAATATAAAGAGACAAGGGTAGCGCAAATTTTAACTCTCTAATTCTTTGTTATTAAAAACAGGCTCATAGAAGCAAATAAAGAATTAGAGAGTGGTATTTTTTTATCCAATTCACGAAACTTTCTATCGTATAAATTATATGAAGCGTGGATACTAGATCCGCGCTTTTTTGTGTTATTCCCAAGTAGAAATGTCCTAGATAGATAAATGAGCTGATTAACCATTACATTCGGCTCATATTGTGAGCCGAATGTGCTCAAAATACTCCCATTTAACAAAAAAATAGGTTTTCGATAATCTCAGTGCAATTTAGTTTCTTTACAGATACGACTTAGTCGTATTAAAATACTACTATGTGGTATTCAAGGTTTGAAAATGCTAACAATATGTGAAACACCTTATTTTAGTAAAATTTGTTTTATGTATTGGGATGAAAAAGAATATGAGGAATTTAAGACGTTCTTATCTTTAAACCCTAATGTAGGTGATGTTGAGCCTAATTCAGGTGGTATTCGTAAGGTTAGATGGACAGGTGGTGGACGAGGTAAAAGCTCTGGTGTTCGAGTCATTTACTTTAACCGTTTAGAAAACGGTGAGATTTGGCTACTGACACTCTACAGTAAAAAAGAGACCACCCAACTGAGTAAAAAGACACTTCAATTATTAGTGGAGAAACTAAATGACTCGTTTAACGGCTAAAGAAATCGAAGCTTTTGAGGCAACTAGAGATATTGAAGCGGAAATTTTGCAGGGTATAGACGATATGCTTGCGAATAATGCAGCAAAACGCACTGTGATTACTGAAACAGATGTCGCACTAGCTCGTAGAAAAGCTGATTTAACACAAGAACAATTTGCCAATATTCTAGGTACATCAAAACGAACATTAGAAAGTTGGGAACAAGGAACAAGACGACCAAGTAAAGCAGCTCAATCGCTTATTAAGCTTTTCATTATTGATCCTAAGTTTGTTCGAGAAAACTTAGCTTAATCGAAAACTATAGGCATAAAAAAGCCCAACATCCTGTTGGGCTTTTTCGTATTTGATGCTTAGATCTGACTCCTGTCTGATCTCACATTCCTTGTTCTTTCTCTTGTTCTTTTTATCTGGAGCATCCTGCTCTCTATGTCCCCATCATAGGAAATTGTAGCCAGATCGTATAGCCGCAAAGGACCGGAATTGATGTAAGCAAATGCGTACAACACTGCCTAAAAACTGTCCCAGATTTATCCGCAGAAATTGGGGATATTTTTTGCCCTGGTAAGTCCGGGAACATTGAGAAAAGTTTCATTTTGATTAAATTATGATCAATTTTATTGGCGGAATATATCAAAACAGTTTAAAAAAAAGCCGACTTGTTTCCAAGCCGGGATTCTGCTGATCTTTTAACTTTTTCTTTTAGCTTAACTTGTTGATATTTCAATATTATTACAATCGCGTTTCGTATAAGCGCCATTATGTTAAATAGATAGCAGTTAGGAGATTATTCATGCTTCCCCTTTAGAAAAACTTGCAGATCCCTTTTTAATTTGCAATTCTTGCTACTAAGGGTGTCTAGCTAAGCTAAGGCAGGTATTCGTTATAGTCGGGCCGCTATAATACGGATGAAGAGCACCTGTATGTTTAATTTCAAGATTTTTAATAAAGTCTCTACGGAAGTATTGACGATCAAAAATGACCTTCAGCTTAATGCTGAGCTGCAATTAATTAATAAATATAAAACGGCTATTTCTGAAGATTATAAACAGGCTATTGTTTTGATCTTTAAAGAACGTGGCTACACACGTTTGGAAATAGGTCAATTACTTGGGGAGCTAAAAGCTTCATAAAATACCGATTAAACAAAGCTTGGATATAACATCCAGGCTTTATAAAAAAGTACCTAGCTGTTACCCTTGTCCTGATTTTTTTACTCTAAAAAGTTCCTTCATCTTATGACACTTACGCCACCTTAAGTTTATTTACCGTCTTAAATCTGTAAATAACTCATCACTGTCTAGTGATGTGGTGTAGTCGCTTGTGTGTTGTATATATCACATCACTAGCCTATCTGAAAAATTAAAAAACAGGCTATGTTTATGTTATCTAATGTCCGAGAACAGTGGTTCTCTAACATCCGTGGGGATGTACTTGCCGGATTAGTCGTCGGTCTTGCACTTATTCCTGAAGCCATCGCATTTTCAATTATTGCAGGTGTAGATCCTAAAGTCGGTCTATACGCATCCTTCTGTATTGCCGTCGTGATTTCTTTCGTAGGTGGTCGTCCCGCAATGATTTCAGCTGCCACAGGGGCTATGGCACTGCTTATGGTCACATTGGTCAAAGAGCATGGGCTTGAATATCTGCTGGCAGCAACAATTCTGACAGGTGTGATTCAGATATTGGCAGGCTATTTAAAGCTCGCCAAGTTAATGCGGTTCGTATCTAAATCTGTAGTTATTGGATTCGTAAATGCGTTAGCGATCTTAATTTTCATGGCTCAGTTGCCTGAACTGATTAATGTGACCTGGCATGTATATGCTCTGGTTGCCTTAGGTCTGGCGATTATTTATCTCTTTCCTCTGGTTCCCAAATTAGGAAAATTACTCCCTTCTCCACTTGTCTGCATCATTGCAATCACATTACTGGCAATTGCTCTAGGAATTGATGTACGAACTGTGGGTGATATGGGATCGTTACCTGACACACTTCCAATGTTCTTGATTCCAAATATTCCTTTGAATATTGAAACATTGATGATTATTTTGCCTTATTCAGTCGCACTGGCGGCTGTAGGTTTACTTGAATCGATGATGACAGCAACTATCGTGGATGAAATGACAGATACGCCAAGTGATAAATATCAGGAATGTAAGGGACAAGGGATTGCGAATATTGCTTCTGGCTTTATGGGTGGCATGGCTGGCTGTGCGATGATTGGTCAATCTATGATTAACGTAAAATCAGGTGGCCTTACACGCTTATCAACATTCTCTGCGGGTATTTTTCTTCTTATTCTTGTTGTATTTATCAGTGACTGGCTCAAAGTGATTCCAATGGCTGCATTGGTAGCGGTAATGATCATGGTCTCTATCAGTACCTTTGAATGGAGTTCTGTCACTCAGTTAAAAGATAATCCTAAGAGCAGTAATATCGTTATGATTGCGACTGTGATTGTAGTTGTTGCTACGCATAACCTGGCTTTGGGTGTGTTAACAGGCGTATTACTTTCAGCCTTGTTCCTGGCGAATAAACTTGAAAATGATATCCAGGTAACAGCATCTTTTGAAGGAACAGCCCGTTTATATGATTTGAGAGGTCAGATCTTCTTTAGTTCTTCTGAAAAATTCATGCAAGGTTTTGACTTTAAAGAGGATGTAAAGGATGTGATTATTGATTTGACCCATTCTCACATTTGGGATGTAACATCAGTCGCCATGCTTGATTCTGTTGTAAAAAAATTTCAAAAGAATGGTGTGAATGTCACTGTGCGTGGCTTAAATGAAGCCAGCTCTATCATGATTGATAAGTATGGAACACATGCCAGAATCTAAGCGCAGGAGATTTTACGTTTACGTAGAATCTCTAAAATTAACATAATACACCTTATACGAAATACAACTGTTTTTTCCTTCAAAATTATTATATTAGAGGTTGCCGCCTTGAATCATAGAGCAACAGGGCGGCAACTTTTTAATTTTTTATGTTCCACACTTTTAGTCAGTTTTAATAAACATCATCCGATTTTGTGATGAGTCACTATTTCATGTGCTTGCACTGAAATTGGCTCATCACAAAATTGGAGTCCTGGTTAACCATAGGGAAGGAAAAAACGGCTCAGGAAGCTTCTCTTCTTAGGCTCAGGCTCAACGTGTTCTGGAACAGGGATACGTTTATTCTCTGAAGTAGTCAATCCGTCATAGTTCGATTCAGCCTGTGACCGAGGATCTGTTGCTATATTCGAATTAGTAGATCCATCTAGCTGATTAATATTTTCTTGTTTTGGCTGTTCTAAGGTGCCTTTAAACTCAATTCTATGAGTAAGATCTTCAATATGTTGCATCAAAGACTTTTCTCTTTGATTTGCTAAATCTAACTGATTTTTGAGTAAAGAAATTTGATCTTTTAATACACTTTCAACCTCAGATTGAACGTGTACTTGTACATCCTTGTGAACTTGTTCAGTACGTGTACTGGACTGAACACCGACTGGATTGCCATAAACTCTGATAAGTTCAGATAAGTCTATAAGACCATCATGATCTCTTGATAATTCACCATTTTTTAAAGCCTCATATATTGTTGTACGTGATTTTTTAAAGGCTTTACTTGCATCCATGACGCTGAATTTTGTTGTGTTCAATGTAATCCCTCAGTGCGTGTACAAGGATGTTCATGTGAACATCCAATCTGAACATGAAGTTTATTTTGTATTAAATCCTACTTTCTTTAGATATGGCAGTAATTCTTCAATTTTAAGTGGATCCTGCAACATTTCGGCAATGCGAACAGCAAATTGAGAGTAACTTTCTGTACCTTGAGAATATTTATTCATCTCGGTAAGCCCAGAGAGTTTATTAGCAAAAAGATAACGTTGCGAATCAGTCATTTTTAAAACTATAGGTTGTATAGCTATATCTGACTTCTTTGATTGCTTTCTAATTTTATAGGTAAACTCAAATCCTATAATTTTTTTCCCTGCCTTCTTATTAGTATATTGAAGGTTATATATATCGCAGGCTTTGCTCTTATTTATTTGAGTGACAGCTAAGTCCAGGACATTGTCTTTTAGATTTGACATAGTTTTATATTTATTTTCGATACCGAACCTAGATCGAAGATCGTCCAACTCTAGAAAAACTTTTTGCTCTTTATAGTTCTGCACTTCTTTAAGAATTTCATATAAGCGATTGGCATATTGACTGCTTAAATCAACCGTATGTTGAAGATCAATTTGAGTAAATTTATTAGCCAGCTCACTTACAAATGGTAAGACGTCATTAGCAAATTGAATTTCAATTCTAGCTTCACCTTCAAGATATCCCTTCATTTGAATAAATCTATATGTTCTAACGTGTTTTTTAGTATTTGAGATTTCTCGCTCTAATGTGAACTGGCGTTCAAATAAAGTATCTACAGCCGTTCTAAGGGCTTTATAACCGCCATCTATGGTGTCTGAAAACAGATCTGCATATTCATGAGCTGAAATGGTAATTGGTACATTATTATCTAATGTAATCTTATTAGAACGAATTTTTGATAAAGCGATATTGAACAATCTGTGCTCAACAACAGTCATTTTATAATGAGCTTTTACTAAATCATTTGCTTTAGAGACAAGAATCGACATGTCTAAATTTTCTGAACGGCTCATTCTTATTTCCCTATAAACATTATATGGATTTACCAAAATCTAGATAAATTTTTCACTTAGGGAATCATCATAACAATACTCATTTAAATAGTAAAATAAAAACCTATGTTTATACGGATAAAACCTATGTTTGAAACGGATAAAACCTATGTTTGAAACGGATAAAACCTATGTTTATACGGATAAAACCTATGTTTGAAACGGATAAAACCTATGTTTATGCCATCATAATCTATTGAAAATAAAAAAGAAAACATGCTTCAAATATTAAATATTATAAATATAAAATAGAAAAGAAAATTCATGAAAATTGCCCTTGGTTTTCGCTACGCTCAAACTCTATTGAATCTCGCTTTCGCTCGATTCGTCGGGGCAATTTTTGATTCATATTTTCCTAAATTTGAGAAAAAGCAAAAGCAAGATCAAAAGCAGCTCGGAATTCGCTTCGCTCATGAGCTTTTTTTCTCGCTACGCTCGATTTAGGAATCAAACTTGGAAAGTTCGCACCCATGCGGGATGCTCTGTAGGGTAGGTGATTAATGGATAGGGAGCTTGTAATCAGGGAAAGGGATGGACGAATTTTCTCAGTTCGCTCGTAGACACTCGCTCTGTTTAGCGACTCATGCCACGAGATTTCATTTTAGGTGCATGTTGCTGTGCTTTGAGCTGTTGTTCTTGTCTGAGTTTCAGCTGTTGTTCTGCTTTGATCTCATCCACACATTTCTTAATAACTTGATAGGATGGGTATAGAGTCTGGTATTGCTTGGCTTTGGCCTGATGTTGTTGTTGGTACTGCTTCCAAGCATGTTCTTTAAACTTTTCATTTTCCAATAAATCTTTCACACCATGTTTTTTCTGGTGTTCATGCTGACCTTTCAGCTTTTTGTGTTCCTGGTAAATCGCATCACGTTGGGCTTCCCAGGCTTTTTTTCCAAACAGTAAGGGTTTGTTCTGGGTTAATTCGTTGTGTTGATCGACCAGGCTTTGCAATTTGTCATGACTTTGCTTGAGTCCGCTTTTCATGATCTCCTGGGCAAGCTGCTGATTGAACTCGTTTTGATGTTTGTGGTGCTTGGTCAGGTTTATTTCGGCTTGTTTGAGATTGCGCTGCATAAAATCCAGGTCTAGATTCGCGTCTTTTGCGCTGATTTCGCGTTTTAGCACTTTGCCAAGGGTTTCCCTCTGTTTTTCCTCAAACAGGGCTTTTTCGTCAATTGGTGGCGTTTTAGC
>NZ_JBBCWZ010000080.1:0-11280 GCF_037145695.1 Acinetobacter sp. USHLN143 | reverse complement strand
GATAGCAACACTTATTGAACGAAATACACGGCTCTGTATCTTGGCAACATTACCTGATGCAAAGGCAGAATCAGTGCGCAAGGCTTTAACTGAAGCTCTGAAATATTTACCTGCAGAACTGCGTAAAACGTTGACCTATGACCGTGGACGCGAGATGGCAGAACATAAAATACTTGAAGAAGATTTAGGCATAGATGTATATTTCTGTGACCCACATTCACCCTGGCAAAAAGGCACATGCGAAAATATGAATGGTTTAATTAGGCAATATTTACCTAAAGGGATTGATTTAAATCAGGCAGATCAGCATTATTTAAATCAAGTTGCCATGTCACTGAATACTCGTCCTAGAAAAGCGTTAGATTGGCTTACACCATTAGAGAAATTTGCTCAGCTTGTTGATTATCATAAGACTTTTGAAACTGTCGCACCTCATGTTTGAATTCGCCAAGCTTTATAGCACACTAGAAGAGTTGCAGACGGATCTAGACGACTGGCTGAAATTCTATAATACTGAACGGACTCATCAAGGAAAAATGTGCTGTGGTCGTACACCATTTGAAACTTTACTTGATGGAAAACAAATTTGGGCTGAGAAGAATTTAGCTCAAATTTAACCTGACAGGCACAATAAAAAATGGGTAACTGTCAGATCAGGTTTGAGCTAGTACAAGTTATTTCAAGTTTTTTTCGAATCCTGTATGAATAATAAAGTAGTTTGACTATAGAACTGATTACCGAATTGACTCGTCTACTCAAAACTTTCGAAATAATATTCTATAAAAATACTCTTCTAGGACGATTTTATCGCTTGTCTATCTGCTTCATTTTGATAAAGATCTAATTTCATCTTGATCCCTGTGATTGGAGACTGCGACTTTATAAAAAGCAGTTTTATAGCTTTTCAATATGCATCCACCTGGTTGAGAGGTATAAACATCAGGTCTTGTAAGTGGAAAGTAAAATACTGGTTTCTGTATTGTAAATGCCTGCAATATTCCTGACCTGACCCAAGATCAAATCAAAATTGATTAAACTATCTGCCTGAATTTCGACTAATAAATCCCATTTTCCATTGGTTGTATGCAGGGTTTGTATCGCAGGATTGAGTCTTAACTCTTTAATCACAGATGTGGCTTTGTTTCCCTCTACCATAATACTCATCCAGGCCTGAACTTTGTTGGGGCTGGCATTGGGTTTAATCCTTACCGTATATCCTGTAATGATTCCTGTGGTTTCCATATATTCAATACGTTTTTGAACTGTAGCTCTAGACGTTCTGGTTTTTTGAGCGATTTCAGTAATAGAAATACGTGAATTTTCTCGTAGTAATCCCAGTATTTTGCTGTCTATTTCGTTCATATTGTATTTCTCAATACTCAAATTGATAAAAATTGGATCAAATTAATCATTTTAAAAACTTTTTGTGATCAAATTGATTGTAGATAATAGCTCTACACCTAACAATGCAGTGATTTACGTTGATCAAATAATTTTAACGAATTATTGCATTCAGGCTAGAAACAAAGTGCGATTTTACTAAAAATAGTTAAGGAAAACTGATGTCTGAAGCTGCTAACTCTACTAAATACGATCCTTGGCAAACTTATCTAACTCAAATTGATCGTGTTGCTCCTTATTTAGATTCAAGCCTGGGCAATTATGTGAATACGCTAAAGCGTACCAAAAGATCATTAATTGTTGATGTGCCTATTGTTATGGATGACGGTAGTATTCAGCATTTTGAAGGCTACCGTGTTCACCATAATTTATCTCGTGGGCCAGGCAAAGGTGGTATTCGTTATCATCCAGATGTCGAGCTAAAAGAAGTAATGGCTTTGTCTGCGGGAATGACGATTAAAACAGCCATTTTAAACTTACCATTCGGTGGTGCAAAAGGCGGTATTGCTGTTGATCCGACTAAACTGTCTTTACGAGAATTAGAACGTTTAACGCGTCGTTATACCAGTGAAATTAGTCCATTAATTGGGCCACAAGTGGATATTCCTGCACCTGATATCGGTACCAACCAGCAAATTATGGGCTGGATCATGGATACCTATTCCAGTATCAAAGGACATACTGTGACAGGTGTGGTGACAGGCAAGCCTCTACATTTAGGTGGTTCATTAGGCCGAATTCGGGCAACGGGTCGCGGTGTATTTATTACAGGCTCCGAAATTGCAAAAATTATCAAGTTAGATATTCAAAACTGTAAAGTCGCAATCCAAGGTTTCGGTAATGTCGGTAATGAGGCGGCTTACTTGTTTAATGAGGCCGGTGCGCAGGTGGTTGCGATTCAAGACCATACCGGAACTATTTACGATCCTGAAGGCATTGATATCCGTGCATTACAACAATATGTTGCAGAACATCAGGGTATATATGGCTTCCCTCAGGCAAGCGTAATTTCCAATGACGAGTTCTGGACTGTACCAATGGATATTTTGATTCCTGCGGCTCTAGAAGGTCAAATCACTGCGGAACGTGCACAGAACCTCAGTGCAAAACTGATCCTGGAAGCGGCGAATGGTCCAACACGTCCAGAAGCAGACGATGTGTGTATAAAACGAAATATTACTATTGTTCCTGATGTGCTTTGTAACGCCGGTGGTGTAACTGTCAGTTATTTCGAATGGGTACAAGATATGGCGAGTTATTTCTGGAGCGAATCCGAAATTAATGAACGCCTCGATAAATTAATGGTAAGTGCTGTTGCAGATGTTTGGAAAACATCAGTAGATAAAAAATGTAGCTTGAGAATCGCAGCTTATGTTTTGGCATGTGAGCGTATTTTAAAAGCACGACAAGAACGTGGCATTTTCCCAGGCTAAGCCTAGACCAACCTTAACTTCCTTTTTGAAGCAGAGCTGACATGAATACGAATTTTAAAGCAGATATCACCAATAATCCTGTAACAAGACAGAACTTTAATGACTGGATGGTGCCTGTTTTCGCACCCGCAAATTTTATTCCAGTACGTGGTAAAGGATCTCGGATCTGGGATCAAAATGACAAGGAATATGTTGATTTTGCAGGCGGTATTGCTGTGAATTCACTCGGACATTGTCATCCGGTTGCAGTGTCTGCATTAATTGATCAAGCACAAAAATTATGGCATATCGGTAATGGCTATACCAATGAACCTGTTTTAGAACTGGCAGGCTCAATGGTTGAGAGTACCTTTGCAGATAAAGTCTTTTTCTGTAACTCAGGTGCGGAAGCAAATGAAGCCGCGCTGAAACTGGCACGTAAAGTCGGAACTTTAAGCGGTAATCCGGAAAAGAATGAGATTATTTCTTTTGAAAGTTCATTCCATGGCCGTACGTTGTTTACCGTGACAGCAGGTGGACAGCCAAAATATTCGAAAGACTTCGCACCTTTGCCAAAAGGCATTCAGCATATTGCTTTTAATGATTTAGATGCAGCAAAAGCAGCAATTGGTCCAAATACCTGCGCGGTTATTGTGGAACCGATTCAGGGTGAAGGCGGTGTGATTCCTGCTGATGTTGAATTCCTGAAGGGTTTACGTCAACTGTGTGATGCACAGGGCGCAGTTTTAATTTTTGATGAAGTGCAAACAGGGGTAGGGCGTACCGGTGCGTTATATGCCTACATGAACAGTGGCGTCACTCCTGACATCTTAACTACAGCAAAAGCCTTAGGTGGTGGTTTCCCAATTGGGGCGATGATGACCACGGACCATTTTGCCAATATGTTTGCCGTAGGTGATCATGGCACGACTTATGGCGGCAATCCTTTGGGCTGCGTAGTTGCAGGTGCAGTATTTAATTTTGTCAAGCAAGAGCATGTTCTGCAAGGCGTGAAACAGCGTGAGCAGTATTTCCTGCAACGCCTGAATGAGATCAATAGCAAATATCCATTATTTAAAGAATGCCGTGGTCAAGGTCTGCTGCTTGGTTGTGAATTGAAAGATGAATATAAAGGTCAGGCGAAGCAGATTGTAAATCTGGCAGCGGAAGAAGGCTTGTTGGCTTTGGTTGCTGGGGTCAGCGTGGTTCGTTTTACTCCCTCCTTGATCATTCCAATTGAAGATATTGAAGAAGGTTTAAATCGTTTTGAAAAAGCTTTAGCCAAGTTTCAATAATATTCAAAGGAAGTCTATATGATGATGCGTATTCGCTATGTTCAACCTGGGGATCTAGAAGACATTTACCAGTTGGCAGAAAAAGCCGGCTTTGGTCTGACGTCTTTACAGCCGCATCGTGAAAAGCTGTTGGCACGTATCCAGCGTGCCTGCGATACAGTCCAGGGTCTGACTAAAAAAGCGGACCAGGTCTATTTATTTGTACTAGAAGATACGCAGATAAATAAAGTTGTGGGTTTGTGCGGCATTGAAGTGGCTTTGGGTTTAAGTGAGCCTTGGTATAACTTCCATGTGGGAACACAAGTACATACCTCAAGTGCTTTAGGTGTATATAAGGCTTTGCCTACTTTGTTTTTAAGTAATGACCATACCAATTGCAGTGAATTATGTACGTTGTTTCTGGATCCGGATTACCGTAAAAACTCGAATGGTAAGTTCTTGTCTAAAATTCGCTTTTTGTTTATTGCGGCATTTCAGTCTTTGTTTGAAAAGAAAATTGTGGCAGAAATGCGCGGCTTTTCAGATGAAAAAGGCGAGTCTCCATTTTGGGATGCGGTCGGTCACAAGTTCTTTAATATTGAATTTAATAAAGCCGACTACTTAAGTGGCACAGGGCAAAAAGCGTTTATTGCCGAATTGATGCCACGTTACCCACTGTATATTGATATGTTGCCCGAAGAGGCACAAGCGGTGATCGGTAAAGTTCATCCAAATACAGTTCCTGCAAGTAAACTCCTGTACGAAGAAGGCTTACGTTATCAAGGTTATGTAGATATTTTTGATGGCGGTGCAACGCTGGAAGCCGATGTTGAAAACCTGAGAGCAATGAAGCAAAGCCAGTCAGTTCAGGTCAAAATTGTTGATCAGGTATCTTCAGCACTGTCGAGCGGTCCGATGATTGTCGCCAACGATGATTACAATGACTATAAAGCTATTCTAGTGGCGCATTGTCCTGAAAATGCAGTATTGCAACTCACTGCAAGTGAGGCTGCTCAGTTAGAGGTTCAAGATGGCGGTCATGTCCGCTTGTTATCTGTAAATGTAAGTGGAGAGAAAGCATGTCTTTAGGTTCGGTTTTTATTCAAGGTCAATGGCGTGCGGCACAAGGTCAACCCTTTGTGAGAACGAATCCAGTGGGCAAGGCACAAATTTGGGCAGGCCAAGAAGCGACTGCTGAAGATGTGCAACTGGCGAGTGAATCTGCACGTCAAGCATTTCCACAATGGGCAGTCACTCCACTTGAACAGCGCATACAAATTGTAGAAGAGTTTGCGCGTTTGCTGAAAGAAAACCAGCAGCATCTGGCAGAAGTAATCAGCCAGGAAACCAGCAAGCCGTTGTGGGAAACCTTAACTGAAGTCCAGGCGATGATTGGCAAAGCCGCGATTTCAATTCGCGCCTATCAGCAACGCACCGGTGAAAGTTCAACCGACATGCCGGACGGAAAAGCGACTTTACGCCATCGCCCGCATGGGGTGCTTGCTGTTTTTGGACCTTATAATTTTCCTGGTCATTTACCCAATGGTCATATTATTCCAGCCTTGCTGGCAGGCAACTGCATTCTGTTTAAGCCGAGCGAATTAACGCCGTGGACCGCAGAAGAAACCCTTAAGTTATGGCAAAAAGCCGGTCTGCCAAACGGTGTGATCAATCTGTTACAAGGCGGACGCAGCACAGGCGAAGCTTTGGCCAGTGCCACAGATGTCGATGGGATCCTGTTTACAGGCAGTGCCAATACCGGCTATCACTTACACAAGTTGATTGCAGGGCAGCCAGAAAAAATTCTGGCTTTGGAGATGGGTGGTAATAATGCCCTGATTGTCGATGATGTAAGCGATATTGATGCTGCAGTTCATCTCGCGATTCAATCTGCATTTGTGTCTGCAGGTCAACGTTGTACGTGTGCGCGTCGCATTATTGTTAAACAAGGTGCCGTGGGCGATCAATTTATTCAACGCTTTGTTGAGGTAGCGAAAAATCTCAAGATTGGTGCATGGAATGATCATGATCAACCGTTTATGGGCGGTGTGATTTCATCTCAGGCAGCGCAGTCATTACTTGAAGCTCAGCAAAAACTGCTTGCTTTGGGTGCAACCCCGCTGGCGGAAATGCAGTTACTGGCTGCAGATAGCACCTTGCTCAGTGCGGGGATTTTGGATGTTTCCAAAGTAACGGATATTCCAGATGAAGAATATTTTGGTCCACTGACAAAAATCTATCGTTATCAGGATTTTGACGAAGCATTAAAGCTTGCGAATCAGACACGTTTTGGTTTGGCCGTTGGCTTGATTTCTCCAGATCGGGAATTGTATGAACGTTTACTGATCTCTGCACGCGCAGGTATTGTCAACTGGAATAAACCTCTGACCGGCGCATCCAGTGCGGCACCTTTCGGCGGTATCGGGGCGTCAGGTAACCATCGTCCAAGTGCGTTCTATGCTGCAGATTACTGTGCATGGCCAATGGCTTCTTTAGAAACTGAAACCATTGAATTACCAGAAAAATTATCACCAGGTATCAGTTTCTAATTTGGAGTAAGTGTATGTTGGGATTTGAAGTTAATTTTGATGGTTTAGTCGGTCCTACGCATCATTATGCGGGACTTTCTTTTGGCAATGAAGCTTCATTCAAAAATCAAAAATTGATTTCAAATCCCAAGCTTGCTGCAAAGCAGGGTTTACAAAAAATGAAAGCAATGGCGGATATGGGGCTGAAACAAGCTGTTTTACCGCCACATGAACGACCAATGCTTTCAGAATTACGCCGTTTAGGCTTTGGTGGTCAAGATAAACATTTAATTGAGCAGGCATATCGCCAAGCACCTGAACTTCTATCCGCTTTATATTCAGCCTCACCGATGTGGGCCGCCAATGCAGCGACTGTCAGTCCATCGGCAGATACAGCAGACCAAAAAATTCATTTCACGAGTGCAAATTTGTGTTCGAATTATCATCGGTCAATTGAACATTTAACAACACAACGAATATTGAAACGTATTTTTCAAGATGAACAATATTTTGTCCATCATGAAGCTTTGCCAAGTGTCCCTCTATTTGGTGACGAAGGTGCAGCTAACCATTTACGTTTTGCTCAAGATTATGCTCATTCTGGGATTGAAGTTTTTGTTTATGGCCAGCATTTTTTCAAAACAGACCAGGTCCGTGTCAGTAAATATCCGGCAAGACAAACTTTAGAAGCATGCCAGGCTGTTGCACGTTTGCATCAGCTCGATACAGAAAAAACCTTATTTTTCCAACAGAACCCCGATGTAATTGATTTGGGTGTTTTTCATAATGATGTCATTTCTGTAAATAATAAAAATGTATTCCTGGTGCATGAAAAAGCATTTTTAAATCAGAAAATAATGCTGAATGAATTGGCAGAAAAATTACAACATCAAAATCAGAGCCTTGAACTGATTCAAGTGCCAGATCAATGTGTCAGTGTCAAAGATGCTGTGCAGTCTTATTTATTTAATAGCCAGATTGTGAGTCGTCCCGATGGGGGCATGAGTATCATTCTTCCAGAAGAGGCTCGTGAAAATCAGGCCGTTTGGAATTATGTACAGCAGACTTTATTACAAGACAGCCAGATCGATGATGTTCAAGTATTTCATTTAAGAGAAAGTATGCGTAATGGCGGCGGACCTGCTTGCCTTCGTCTACGTGTTGCGATGAATCAAGATGAACTGGCGGCTGTGCATCAACCGGTTTTATTGACTGACAGTTTATGCAACAGCCTCAACCAATGGGTAGATCGTCATTATCGTGATCGATTGTCAGCACAAGATTTAATCGACCCCCAACTCATATTGGAAAGTCAAATTGCGCTGGATGAGTTAAGTCAGATTCTGGAGTTGGGAGCGATTTATTCATTTCAATTTTAACTAGAGAGATGTATGTAACTTATGGAAGATTTTTTAAAGTTAACCCTAGATGGTTCTGAACCTGAGATTAAAAGCGGACATAACAAATTTCTAGAATGGCATTGGCTTGCTGAAGGTATTTTACAATTCATACCGAAAGTGGCTCATAAAAAAGCCATTATTCTTTCAGCAGGAATTCATGGCAATGAAACTGCACCGATTGAAATATTAAACCAAATATGTAGTGATTTAATTCAAGAAAAATTAGCATTAAAAGAACAGGTTCTGGTTATTTTTGGTCATCCTGCTGCCATGCGTGTGGGACAGCGCTATCTAGACAATGATTTAAACCGCATGTTTTGCGCTGAATTAAAATCTCCAGTAGATGATCTGGAAAATAAGCGCGCGTTACAGCTCGAACAGTCAGTTGAAAAATTCTTTCATCAGCAACCGCACGACGTATCTTTCTATCATTATGATTTGCACACCGCTATTCGTAGCTCTCTCATGAGTACTTTTGCACTGATTCCATTTCAAAAACATGCCTATGATTCAGAATTATTTTCTAATTTGGCTGCCGCAAAGCTAGATGCAATCGTGCTTCATAGTAGTGCAGGAAAAACATTTTCTAGCTATACCAGTGAATATTTTGGTGCACATAGCTGTACTTTGGAACTGGGCAAAGCCAAACCATTTGCTACAAATAACTTATCTGACTTTAAATCGACCGATTTAATGTTACGTGCACTGATTTGTGCTCAAGAAAATAATAATAATTTAAAAAATAAAATTCGATATTTTAAAGTAATCGATAGCATTATTAAAAAAGATGATGACTTTAAGTTAAATGTAGACAAAACAGCACCGAATTTTACTTTATTTAGCAAAGGACAAATAATAGCCGAACAGAATAGTGGAAATTATGTTGTTAATCTGGAAAAGGTCTGGATATTATTTCCAAATCCTGAGGTAAAAAAGGGACTTAGGGCAGGATTATTAATAGATGAAATTCATTATACCAATGAGGTATTTTCTTAATACCTCATTGGTATTATAAGGATATATCTTTATTATTATATAATTAATTAGAACTTTATATGATGATTTTATAGGATATTGATTCTTATTATTTTACTTATTTAGATTGAATTTATTGGGATCATATCCTGATTACTTTGTTCTAGTATATAAGTATTCATATGGACTTATTAAAAAATGGAGAATAATTTTTATTGGCATAATAAATGCATAACATTTTCGATATATCTGGATTGATTTTATTATCGGTCTAGGTTGGCATGATAATCATTGTATTATATTTGTTAATTGTATTTTTGAATATTTTAAATATATTGACTTTATTTTAATTTGATTAATCTTGCCTCTCAAATATAGAGAATAAGTTTTGCTTTTTATTTTTCAATAAAATTTATTATTGGCAAGGATTATTTATAACTTAGGTTATAAATTGGAGTAGTCATTTATGACAAATAATGAAGGTAAGCCATTTCTAAAAGGAGAACTTCTTGGCAGTCAGCATATGACTGATCAAGATGAGGAAAAATTACAGCGATCCTTAACCAATCGGCATATTCAAATGATTGCGATTGGTGGCGCAATTGGTACAGGTTTATTTATGGGGTCAGGAAAAACACTCAGTGTTTCAGGTACCTCCATTATTTTGACTTATATCATTATTGGTTTTTTCTTTTTTTTCGTGATGCGAGCGATGGGAGAGTTATTACTTTCTAATACCAACTACAAAACCTTTGCAGATTTTGCCACAGTATATTTAGGACCGTGGGCTGGATTTTTCATCGGCTGGTCCTATTGGTTGAACTGGATTATTACCGCCATTGTTGATGTGATTGTCATCGGGGGGTATACCCAATTTTGGTACCCTGACATACCGGTCTGGATTCCGGCTTTTGGCTCCTTGGTCATCTTAACCTTACTGAATTTTGTTGCAGTAAGAATCTTTGGTGAAATGGAGTTCTGGTTTGCCCTAATCAAGATTATTGCGATTGTTTTATTCTTATGCGTTGGTTTATACCTGATTTTGATTAGCTTTGTATCACCGAGTGGTGTTCAGGCATCTTTAAGCCATGCAATTGAAAAGGGTTCGATGTTTCCCTATGGTGTTATGGGGTTTTTAGCCGGTTTCCAAATCGCAGTCTTTGCCTTTGTCGGGATTGAGTTGGTGGGAACCACAGCAGCAGAGACCAAAGATCCCCATAAATCATTACCACGTGCGATTAACTCTATTCCTGTCCGAATTTTATTGTTCTATATCGGTGCCTTACTATGCATTATTGCAGTTACTTCATGGTCACAGGTTTCACCGGATAAAAGTCCATTTGTTGAAATGTTTACGTTAGTGGGTTTGCCAGTTGCCGCAGGTGTAGTGAATTTTGTGGTAGCAACCTCAGCATTGTCTTCTGCTAATAGTGGTATTTTTGCAACCAGCCGTATGCTGTATGGCTTGTCAGTCGACAAGGATGCGCCAAAAAGTTTCAGCAAATTGTCTAAAAGCAAAGTACCACTGAATAGTTTGTTCTTTTCAATGTTTTGCGTTGTGATTGGGACATCTATTTTATTTATTGTTCCAGATGTGATGACGGCATTTACCATTGTTTCCGCACTCACGTCCATTTTATGTATTTTCACTTTTGCACTCATTATCTTGTCTTATATCGCTTACCGTAAACAAGCACCTGAAGTACATGCTGTGTCTGCCTATAAAATGCCAGGTGGTGTACCGATGGCCTGGATTACATTTGCTTTCTTGTTATTTACTGTGGTGATTCTCGCATTGGATCATGACACCTTGATTGCACTTCTGGTTTCTCCAATCTGGTTTGGAGGATTATTTATAGCGTATCGTTATAAGCGTCGTAAAATTTTAATTCATACAGCGTTGGTGCAGAATCAGATCGAAGCTAAAAAAATAAGCTAAGTATTTTTTGAGTCAAGCTTGATTGATATTTACTATTCAAAACTGAATGGTAAATATCAATGAAAATTATTATAAAAAAGATGATGAGTCGGTAATGCTCCCTAAAAATAATTGAACTTAAAAGTAGAAAATCGAATAGCCTTGATCTAAGGAGATTTTCTATGAAAACATCTAAATATTCGGACAGCTTAATCATGAGTATTTTGAAGCAAGCTGAAGCAGGTACTCCAGTGCCTAATCTATAGTCAAACTACTTTATTATTCATACAAGATTCGAAAAAAACTCGAAATAACTCATCGACTGAGTCGATCAACCATTCTTTACGCTTACGTTTAACCCATGCCCACATG
>NZ_JBBCWZ010000079.1:0-11737 GCF_037145695.1 Acinetobacter sp. USHLN143 | reverse complement strand
TATACTGTCACTTAGGCAGGCTGGACACTTGATTTCTAGAGTTATTCGCATTTCTCTATTTTATCAAAATCCAACCTGCTTTTTTTCAGCATACTTTTTGAAACACCACCGGACATCATTATTCATTTCACTCTTTTCGTCACACGACAGCGAATCATTTATCACTTGTACTGAACTGTGAATATGCGCCACTTGTGCAAGAGCTAACTGACTATAGTGCAGATGAGTATCAAAAAATACGAGCTGAACTTCTTCAAAATGAGCATGGACAAAACCATTGGTTTGTTATCGCACATCTTTTAGGACATATAGAACCCGTTGAAACTTTCAAAAGTTATATTCACTTAAGTTATCTCATTGCTGGTCAAAAACTACTGAAACATCATTCAGATATGCAAAATGAACTGGCTAAAAAAATCATGGGCTACAATGCAAGGTATAAAAATTTAAAAATAACAAAGGATGAAAAAAACTTTAATTTTGAGAAAAATCAGGCCGTTCTAGCCACTATATTATTGAATGATCAAACAAACTGGCTTCAGAGTAATGCTACTGACATTCTTGCAGAACTGTCAGTACAAACAAATCAATCCCATGACTTTTTTGCTTTCTTCGCCGGCACAGAAGGCTCTAAAATTTCACTTCAACGCTTTTATGAAACCTTAAATCAATTAGAGATTCACAACGATCCTCAAGCTGTATCTCAAAAAATGTGTTTACCAGAAGAGCTTGTCAATTATTGGTATGAAAATGCCCTAAATTTAGCAGACATTAAATCAAAAAAAGGGAATCCCCGTTTATTTAGTATTGATAGCTCAATCCACTTAAAACCAGCAATGCTTGATAGCGCTGAAGAGCTTTATACAGTGACATATTTTTTTGAACATCTACAGAAAATAGCTCGTAAAAATCCAGCACAAATTGCATACGTCCTAAATGTATTTTTAACTCGAGTGACCGCATCATATACCGGTATCCATTACCGCTGGAAGGATATCGATCAACTCGAACATTTTTACTCCCAAGTTAAGGCTTTATTTCCTGCCAAATTTTGGCACTTACTTGGACAAGATTTGCAAACAAAGTTAGATGGTAAACAACAGCCTCAACTTTTTAAATTAGCAAAAGCATCAACAGGTAAACATCCATCGACTCTAGAGGAGTTTCCTCGTCTGCAACTCTATTCGGTAAAAGATGGCCATGCTCTTGCAGCATTTAAGTTTTGTCTACATCTAGCCTGTATTGGCAGACCACGATCTCTTAAACTTCAATAGAAGTTACTCAGTATGCCGCGAATTAACAAAAGATAAGGCCTATAAGTTCCGGGAATTTATAATTTCACCTTAACCATTCATCCAAATTATATTGTTTTTACATAGAGTTAAAGTTAATATTTGATTTTGTCACAAAATCAAATAGTAGGTAGATTATGAACAATAATCGTGGTGGAATCAGAGAAGGTGCAGGTAGAAAACTGAAATATAACGAGCCTACAAAAACATTAAGAGTGCCCCTCTCTAAGATTATAGAGATTAAAAACTATCTCAATAAGACAGAAAACCCGTGCTTTAATGATATTGCTTCAATCTCTGTTGTAGAGTCATCCACCTACATGAAAATTCCTTTAGCCGCTGAGAAAATCGCTGCTGGCTTTCCATCCCCTGCCCAAGACTATGTAGATAAAACTCTAGACATGAATGAACACTTGATTAGAAATGAAGCAGCAACCTTTGTGGTGAAAGTCGCTTCACTTTCTATGCGAGATGCAGGTATTGAGATTGATGATGAACTGATTGTAGACCGAAGTATTGACGCCAAACATGAAGACATCGTGATTGCACTGATCGACAATGATTTCACTGTAAAACGCTTAATGATCGAAAATAATTATCGTTGGCTTAAAGCTGAAAATCCAGATTGCTCAGACATTCATCTGCAAGATGGCCAGGAAATGGTGATTTGGGGTGTGGTTACTTTTGTCATTAAGTCATTTAGAAATCGTTAATTTCTTTATTGGTTTCCTGCCCAATGACCATATATTCTCAGAAAATCTACGCTTTAGTAGACATTAATAATTGCTATGTGAGTTGTGAGCGCATCTTTAACCCTGGTCTAAAAGATAAACCAGTAATTGTCCTGTCTAATAATGATGGCTGCGCTGTAGCCCGCTCTCAAGAGGCCAAGGACCTAGGCATTAAGATGGGTGTTCCTCTATTTCAGATCAAGGACATCGTTGAACAGCATCAGGTCCAAGTGCTTTCTAGCAATTATGCCCTGTATGCAGAGATGTCACGCAGATTCATGAAAGTCCTGTCCGACTTTGTTTCTCCTAAAGAACAGGAGATTTACTCTATTGATGAATGTTTTCTCGATCTGACAGCCCATGCGGGAAATTACGACTTAACTGACTATACCCAGCACATTCGTCAGCGTATTTTTTCTTGGCTTGGTTTACCAGTATGTATTGGCATTGGCAGATCTAAGACAGAAGCAAAACTAGCAAACCACATTGCGAAAAAGAATGTTTATCTGAACGGTGTATGCAACCTAGTTTCAATGGATCCTTGCTCTGCTGAAGATCTGTACCAAGCTATAGAAGTGAGTGAAATCTGGGGAGTTGGCAGGAAGCACAGCCAAAAGCTCAACAGCATGGGGATACACTCAGTCATGGATTTCATTATGGCTTCGCCTCTGATGATCAGAGATCAGTTTTCTATCGTCATGCATAGGACATTACTGGAATTGCAGGGTGTTTCATGTATAGAGCTAGAGCATACGCGGGCACCAAAAAAGCAGATTGTTGCAAGCCGTTCTTTTGGACAAAAGATTTACCATATTGACGACTTAAAAGAAGCTATGAGCCTCTATGTGCAAGATGCAGTTACTCGTTTAAGAGGTGAAAATTTATTGTGTGGTTATATAATTGGCTTCGTACAATCTAACCCGTTTGACACGTATAGACCTTATTACAGCAAGTCAGCTGCAGTGACTTTACAAGAACCTACTGACAACCTGTTAGTGTTCTCTAAAATTGCTACCACGATGATTGATGACTTGTATACCAAAGATATTGCCTTTAAGAAATGTGGCGTGATCTTGACGTGCCTGGAGCCTAAAGCTTCCCATATTTATGACCTGTTCACTGACATGAAGCAAATAAGCTTAGACAATAACCTGATGGATTCACTTGAGGAAATCCATCATAAGTTTGGCAAAACCAAGCTGGCTTTAGGAGCAAGTACGTTACCGAATAGAACCTGGAACATGTCAAGAGATCGGCTAACTCAAAACTACTTCAAGTGGGATCAATTATTGAATGTGAAATAATTTGAATGATTTATTTCCTGCCAAATTTTGGCAATTACTTGGACAAGATTTGCAAAAAAGTTAGATGTTAAACAACAGCCTCAACTTTTCAAATTAGTAAAATCATCAATAGATAAATATCCATCGACTCTAGAGGATTTTCCTCGTCTGCAGCTCTATTCAGTAAAAGATGGTCATGCTCTGCAATTTTAGTTTTGCTTAGCGTGTATTGGCCGCCCACGATCTGTTCAGCTTAATGAGTTAGATGACATATCACCTGCTACCCTACATAAGCCTATGACTGTATTACACCAAGAGCGACTTTTTTAAAAAATTAACCCACTGTTCTATTTGTATTTAAATAGATATTCCTGGTTAATATTGGATTAAATATTCTTCATAGGCATGTAAATACTAGGCATCATTATCATCAATAGTGATCACCTGTTAGCTGTTTATAAATGTCGGTTCAAAGTTTTCATATCTCTTTCACTCATTGTGTAATTTATTTAAGGTTCTCTTTGCATTGACTGCATCCATGTGTACCACCAATAAGAAAAGAAAAACCCCGCTCAATAACTTGACGGGGCTGTTAGTGCCGTAACAATTTCGGCTAGGGATTAGATATTTTTTTCAAGAAAAAAATCTGTTTAACTCTCCCAAATTAAACAGATCAATTTGCGCTGTATCACTAATTATTCAGTATTATTTATTTGCACTAAATATAAAATCAAATTATTTCACTATGATGAAAATAGTTTATTTGATTCTTAAATATCACTTAACGTCTTTCAAAAAATTACGACAAACCTTAGATTTTCCAGCAAAAACTATGTAATCAACTTCCATTGTACTATATAGACCAAATATACGCTTTACGAATCGGAATAGTTATTTCCCCTTTTAAATTAATTTGAATGAAAATTTAAAAAGTAATATTTCTCTAATCCATAGTTTTAAAAAAAAGAAGCTCAATGGAGCTTCTTTTTTTTAAAACTATGGATCGGTCTGAGCCAAAATTTTTATCTTTTATCAATAAATCCTTTTTATTCTTTATAATTTTGCGTGCTGTATTGCTCAACTGGCAATCGGGACAAGGCCTTTTGCCCTTTTTCACCAGGTAACCCTTCTACATACTGCAAAAATGCTTCTGCATAATCTAATCCCACATCTATACGACGCTCACCAGTAATGTCTTTAAAGCTTGTGTAAAAGTCCTGACCATCAGCCAGAAAGTTGATGGTAATTACTTGATAGGTCTGATTCATATTTAATGGCTGATATTGACCTTGTGCATTTCGAACCTTTAAATTGGATAAACGCTGACCCTTTGCCTTAGTTAAATCTACATCCCATTGTAGTCCACCCGCATATGGATAACTGCCTGTGTTATTACTCGTAACAGCATCCATGGCATCTTCCAGCACTGCTTTAATTTCTTGGCCAGTTGCATTTAATTGTACTAAGGTATTTTTGAATGGCAGCACTGTATAAATTTTCTCTACCGTAATATCACCTTGAGGCAGATCTACCCTTACCCCTCCTCCGTTTTGGATTGAAATATCTGCATTAAAATATTTTTTACCTTGCTGTAGAAATGCTTCGGCAACCAGCTGCTGTACATCACCCCCATGCTGATTAATAAAATCTGCTTTATTGCAGACATCACCTAAACTAGAACGTGATGTATCTTTGGTCATTCCTGGAACACGACGTAAGCATAAATTATCATTAGCAATGGCAACTTTTTCTTTGCCTAATAAGTTTTTAGCGACTTTATACGGTTCTAAAATACTTAAAGCTATAGCATCAGGCTGTACAATACGTAAGGAGTTACTATTTTCAATATCTCGCTTAATAGAATCTAGTTCCGTACTCATCAATGCTGGAGCATCTTTAGCTGTACGTTTAAAATCATCGCCAATCAATACATTGGCTTTTCCTGCACATGCTTCAATTTTACCATCGGCATCAAAGTTGACTTTGAGTTGTCCGACGACATAACTATATTGCCATGCCTGTACAACACAGACCTGATCACCATCTTTATTTTTTAATACAGTGGGATAGTCACCCTCTGGGCTTATACCGTAACTTTTAAGTTTCGCATCTGCCAGCAAGGTATGAGAATCTCCGCCAACAATGACATCAACGCCTGACAATTTAGTGGCTAAATCTTTTTCTAACCCGTACCCTAAATGAGATTGAACAATAATTTTATTGATGCCTTGCTGTTTTAGCTCATCAATATATTTTTGTGCAGTAACTACTTCATCATTAAATACAGTATCTTGATTTGGTCGAGAAGCATTTTTAGTTTTATTGGCAATCGTTAAACCAATTAAAGCAATTTTCTGCCCTTCTTTTTCCATAACTGTATAAGGTTTAACAAGGTTAGTTTGGTATAGTGCTGAAGTTTTTCCAAACTCGACATTTGCACTCAAGACTTGGGTTTTATTTTCACAATTACCTTTATCATTTAAGAATCCAATAAATTTTTTTAAGCCATCATCCGTATTATCGAATTCATGATTACCTAGCGTTAACGTATCGAAACAAACACTATTCATGAGATCTGCCTCTGCTTCACCTTCTTTCAAAGTAAAATAGAGGTCCCCAGTAATGGCATCACCTGAATGAATTTTTATTGGATTCTTCTCAGTGCTTGCCAAAGTATTCATCAACGCAGCAACGCGTGCAAAACCACCATTAGAGACTTGTATTTCTTCACGTTTACCCATCGAAGTTTCAAGCATTAATATAGTACTTTCCTCATCCAAATGTGAATGACTGTCATTAATATGTACTAAATTGACTTCCAGCGGTTTAGGAGGAATAACAGGCGTTATATTCGTATTTTCTTTACTATCATTATTACACCCAGTTAAAAACATACTAGAAACTAATAAACTGCATGTAAAACCCGAATACCTAGTTAGTTTATTATTAAAAGACATGACCACCCCACCTGATTATAATTTAAACAAACATCATGTAGGTCTGCTGTTTAAAATTCATGACATTCACTATTTTTTCTAATTGTTTTTTAACAAATGGTTAAGTTATCCCATTAGGGAACTTTTCATTTCATGCCCCAAGCTTAAATTATAAATTTTGAATAAGCATATGTTTGATTATTGCTTGGCTAATTTTTTAAGCACTCAATAAAATAAGGAGAAATATGAAATTTCCCCTTATAGATTAAATTTATTTCGTCAGTTTTCTTAATTTACAGTCTATGAACTCATATCAAAATTTACGTCTGCGTATCATGGAAACTAAAACGAGGCCCGTTAAGGTTAACATTGACCAGATCCCCATGCTGCCACCGCTTATTTTTCCTGTATCAGGATTACTCGATATATTTTCGTTTAAATCCATATCAACAATTACAGGATCATGATCGGAAGAACGGAATGCATCATCGCTATAGAATGCTGCAATTTGCTCATCTGTTTTATATTCTTCGTTATAGTCTAAGGCCGTCGGCTCATCAGCATTGATGTGCCAAGCAAAAGCGCGTTTCACCATTGGATATAAGTCTGCATCAGCAATTGCATGGTCTAGGTTTCCTGCGCCCCCATTGCCATTGGCATCACTTGCAACACCAAATACATAACTATAGGCTGTTTTACCTTGTCCAATTTTTTCGTCATTGAGCAAGACTTTATAATTGGCTTTTTCTAATGCTAAAATCGGATCTTCTTTAGCATAACTATTCATATCACCGACCAGCAAATAATTTGGTTTAGCCACTTGTGTTGGATTTTTTGCAATCCACTGCATAAGTTCTTGTACTGCAGTTAAACGTGTTGCATTCCAGCAACCTTGACCATCACCCTGATCTGCATCGGCTAGAGTTTTATCGGCAGGACAACTGCCTTTCGACTTTAAGTGATTCGGTACTATCGTAAATATTTTTCCACCATTTACAGATTGGAAACTTTGCGCCATGGTGACACGGTTTTTTTGAGTCTGATCGTCATAAACCGCAGATTCTCCCACAGGTTTTACGCGCTTACTGTTATAAATAATCGCAACTGCAATTGCATCTGTACCTAGTTTTGTCATTTTAGTTGGAATGACATATTTCCAGTCTGCACCTAAGGCTTGAGATAAATATGCCACTGCACTTTTATCATCAAAACCATTATTTGCGATTTCCATTAACCCATATACATCAGCATCAATTGTTTTTAAAGCACTGACAATTTTTTGATGTTGCTTTTTAAACTCAGCTTCTGAGCTTGCACCACGTTCTGTTGGGAAACCTTTTTCTGCACCATTATCATAATTCAAGACATTAAAAGCCGCAGCGCGAATTTGCTTAGCATCTTTTGCAATCATTGTTGAAGGACGTAAATTGGTATCCTTGATAATTTCAGGTTGTGCCTTTGCCTGAATAGGTTGAATTCGCCATGCATTAAAACGGTACTCTAAAATCCCTTCAACATTTTTCAGTTGAGAACCTGTTCTTAATGTATTTAAGGCATTGAAGTTTTGCGGCAGCAATGGTGTTCTATTTTGATTATTATAGCCATCATCTAAGATAATTTTAGAAAGTAAGTTTTGCTTGGCTAATGCAACTGCTTCAGCAGATTTTGCAGGATATAAATTGGTTGGAATATATAAGCGACCTAAACTTAAAGATAGCTCACCATAACGACCGTAATTGTAATTTTCACTTATCGTTAAAGTTTGTGGGATTTTAACCAGCATCCCTTGATAGCGTTTAGGTACATTTCCTGCTATCTCCGTCAAACTGGTAAACGGTAAATTAAGTGCCTGTGCCGTGACTGTATTGGATGCTTGTGTATTACAGGTTTGAATATTTTGATCAAGTTGATCTATTTGGAGTTGGTTTTGATATGAGGTTAAACGACCTTTTAAAATAACCTCTTCACCTACTTTTCCTCCAGTGATTTTACTACTTGCAGGAAGATAGACAAAAATAGCATTACTTAAATTGGATTTGGCTTTACTATCGGGCGTTTGTATATAAAAACCAGAAAAACCATTGTCATAACGGTAGTCTGCGGTAATAACACCACGAACAACATATGGTTGATTTTCTGCGGCAGATTGTAGGTCCGCAATCGCCGTATCTGCTGTATTACAACTGATAGGAGTAACGGGGGAGGTTATAGGCGCGCTTGTATCTAAATACTGGGAAAACTCATTTCGATCAGACCATTTAGACCATTCGCTTTCTAACTCAAATGCTGTTGCAGGATCAATTGAAGTTACATTATTTGAAGTTTTAGTACGTGACAAACTATTTTGATAACTACTAAAACCCACTCCCCAACCAGTACCTGGATCCTCTCCCACACGACCAAAACGGTCTATTGGAGTACCTTTATAAAACAGGACCAAGGTATCATCTCCATTAAATGCAAGTCCTGCCACTTGATTGACTTTATTACCAATTACTGCCTGCAACTCTGTTCGACCAATAATGTATTTTGCTTTACTTGCCAATGAACCTTCTAATTGAAAAGTCGCAGATTTCGTGGTTGAACCATTAGTAAATTGTTGAATCTCATAATCAGCTAAGTTCACTGTTAAACTGTCAGGGTTATAGATTTCCAAACCCTTTTTATTAGATGTACCATCTATATACTGACTAAACATTAATTGTGCATGTGCAGAAAACGAGCACCCCATAAGTATTAAACTTAAACTCAATATTTTTGGTTTTATATTCATAATGATTTTGAACAGTTGTTAAAATTCAAAATAGCTTAGTTTTTATACATGACATCACTATGAATAACTGATGACAGTTTTAGTGAAATCGCTTTTCCAGAATTTTTCTCATTAAGCCCCCAAGTTGTCCCGGTTTAAATCAACGTTGCCCCTTTTCTTCTAAATTCAGATAAAAGTCTGAATATTACCCAGATGAAATAACAATACAATACGATGTCATAAAAATGTCATGAAGCAGTCACAGAATACTTAATTGAATAAAATTAAATTCTTAGCCTTCTTGCAGAATTAATCATTTTTTATTTACGAAGAATTAATTAACCTCTTTCAAAGGCTTTAAAAGAATTTTTATTAGCTTCCTTCAGCGCTGCAATCTGACTTTATAAGAGCCATAAATGACTACCTTAAATGTGTCTTCAAACTCTTCATCACATCCGTTAAAAAAGTATATAAATAGAGAGCTCTCACTATTTGAGTTTCATAAGCGGGTGTTGGCACAGGCGAAAGATACTGAATACCCTTTACTTGAACGATTAAATTTTTTAATTATTTTTTCAAGTAATCTGGATGAGTTTTTTGAAATACGAGTTGCCAGTTTAATGCAACAAATTGAACTTTCAGATCATGCTAGAGCTCGTCCAGATAACTCACTCCTCTCAGATATAGTCACCACCATTTCCAAACTTGCACACGAAGCTGTCGAAGAACAGTATAAAATACTTAATTATAATCTCTTACCACAACTGCAAGGACATGGTGTTCATTTCATTCAGTATGGTGACATCCTCGAAAAACATAAAGAATGGATTAAGGACTATTTCCATAATGAAGTTCGACCTGTGGTCACACCTATCAGTTTAGATCCAGCCCACCCCTTTCCTCGGCTAGTGAATAAAAGTCTAAATTTCATTGTAACCCTAGAAGGTAAAGATGCATTTGGACGAAAAATTGATTTGGCGATTGTTCCCGCACCACGATCATTACCTAGATTAGTAAAGTTACCTAATAGTATTTCTGGCGAGGATGAACACTACATTCTACTTTCAGCCATTATTCAGCAACATCTTCATGAGTTATTTCCAGGGGTAACCACCACTGGATGTTATCAATTTCGGGTCACACGTAATGCAGATTTAACTATCTCAGAAGATGTTGAAGACTTAGCAATTGCCTTAAAAGATGAACTATCCTCACGGCGCTTTGGTCGGGCTGTAAGACTTGAGGTGACTAAAAATTGCCCTGAAAATATTATTGATTATTTACTTGGACAATTTGATCTTAAGCAAGAGCAACTCTATCGTATTGACGGCCCGCTTAATCTGGCGCGCTTTATATCGAACTTCAATTTGCCAGAGTTACGTTTTCCTCCCCATGTACAAAAATTACCGAAAGTGTTGTATGGGAAAAAATCCATATTTGAGGTATTAAAAACCGGAGATGTTTTATTACATCACCCTTTTCACTCTTTCGCTCCGGTCATTAAGCTACTGAAAGAGGCAGCCCATGATCCACATGTGTTAGCCATAAAACAAACCCTTTATCGGAGTGGTGTACATTCTGAAATTGTGCAAGTCCTTGCTGAAGCGGCACGAAATGGTAAGGAAGTCACAGCAGTGATTGAATTACGTGCTCGCTTTGATGAAGAGTCAAATATCGAAGTTGCCAATCTATTACAAGAAGCTGGGGCGGTTGTTGTATATGGGATCGTTGGCTATAAAACCCACGCCAAAATGATTCTGATCGTGCGTCGTGAAATAGACAAAATTAAACGTTATGTTCATTTAGGCACAGGTAACTATCATGCAATGAATGCCAAAATCTATACTGATTATGGACTACTGACCAGTGATGCTGATATTTGTGAAGATGTCCATAAAGTCTTTCAGGAGCTCACAGGCATGGGGAAAATGGTCAAATTGAAAAAACTTTTTCATGCACCATTTACTCTGCATTCTCAATTGATTGAACTCATCGAAACTGAAACTGAAAATAGCAAAGCAGGCAAAAAAGCGCAGATTATTATTAAAGTAAATGCCTTAACTGAACCTCAACTAATTGATGCCCTATATAGGGCATCTAAAGCGGGCGTTCAAATCGATTTGATTGTCCGTTCAATTTGCTGCTTACGCCCACAAGTGAAAGGGCTTTCTGAAAATATTCGAGTCCGCTCAATTGTGGGACGTTTTTTAGAACATACCCGGGTTTATTATTTTTACCATCAGGGCGAAAACAAGCTTTATTGCGCCAGTGCAGATTGGATGGGGCGTAATTTATTCTCTCGCATCGAGACCTGTTTCCCAATCGAAGATAAAAAACTTCGTAAACAAATTCTGCAAGATGGCTTAATGAATTATCTTCAAGATAACCGCCGTGCATGGGAGCTTCAAGCAGATGGAACATGGATTCAATGTACACCAAGTTTGGATAAGCCCATGTATATCGCACAACAGCACTTATTAAACCATACATCTTAATTAACCCGAATCCTGTTTAAGCCACTGATTCTATAATTAGAATTTTTGGCTTATTTTGATGGGTGAGTTGATATGCACATAACAATGCGTAAATCCCCAAATTAAAATCCGCGGAATCAGGGACAAAGCCAAGCTCTGGCGAATTCAAACATGAGGTGCGACAGTTTGAAAAGTCTTATGATAATCAACAAGCTGAGCAAATTTCTCTAATGGTGTAAGCCAATCTAACGCTTTTCTAGGACGAGTAT
>NZ_JBBCWZ010000078.1:0-11745 GCF_037145695.1 Acinetobacter sp. USHLN143 | reverse complement strand
AAAGTAACGTCATGGCGGCCCCAATCCTGAACCTAAAATCAATGTCTTAGATGCCGTGGAACATCAATTTTAGTATGCTCAAAGAAAGTCTTAGATTTATACGTGACAATAAAAAGCCAGTTGTATGAACTGGCTTTTTCTATTTGGGATTTACTTACCCATTGCGATTTTTTTACCGTGCCTCTCATAAATTAACAGTCAAAGCTGAAGAAGTGTTCTGGGAAACAAGAAACAAAGGCTTTTTGAATATCGCTGTACTCACACTCAGGATGCTTCTCTAAATAACGTCGAGTCCAAATCAGTGTGGCTTCATAATCGTTAAAGCACTGATCGAGTTGTAAAAAAATCCACAGTTCATGGGCTTTTTGAATGAAAAAGTCATTGATGATCATGAGAGCAATTTTCTTTTCAGTGTTTGAATCCGGGTATGAGTACATATTACATTTCTCCGATAGTAAGGATAAATAGGTTAGTTGATAAGCTATTTATAACACATAAAAAATGTGTTTGTCACATTTTTTATGTGTTTTTTTAAGTTTTATGGTCTGTGTTATACTTCTAATTCAAACAGATTGTATTTATCACGATGCCATACGAAGAATTTCAAAGACTTATGGGGAAAGCTGGTCTTTCAATTAAGGAATTTGCAACCTTATTGGACATGAACCCAAACTCCATAACTAACTATAAAAAGATCGGAAAAGTACCTACTCATATCGCTGTTCTGGTTTACTTACTTTCTAGCATGAAAGATGAGGGTGTAGACTTTTACCCTATTTTTGAAAAAATTAAGTCGTATTCAAAAGACTAAAACTCTCGTTTGTTGATTGTTGTAAGCTGTTAGTGATGACGTAAAAAATGCCTGAAGTTCAGGCATTTTTTTGTTTCAGGGACTTATAAGCCTCGATAGAACTTTTCAATAAAGTATCGAGTTTTGAGAACCAGGGTGATCATCAAACTCTTATGTTCTGAGATCTTAGGTCGAGCGATCGATAAACCGGACATTTCTATTTGGGGGTTACAACTGAATTTCGCATAAGAGTTTTTATGTTAAATGTTCTTTAGATTGGAGCCGTTTATGATGTTCAATAAAAGATGTCTATAAAATCGGTGGCTATTCAGATATAGCTACTAGCATGCACTTCTAATAAGCTATTTTCAGTTATTCTAGGAATTGCGATGAACACTCATATTGCCACTACGACAAATACAATTATGTTTCCGAAGGCCTATACTCTTTGTCTATCAAGAAAAAATGTACAGCTTTTTGCAGGAGTGTTGGTATGCGATCAGTGCCAGGAAAACATCAGGCTCACGAATCCAAGTATTTTTCCGGCCAATGATGAAACTGAACAAAAAGCTCAGGACTGATTTTGACTGTATAATTTTTAGTTTGCATTTAGTGATGCCAAATAACGATAATTTATGAATAAAGTCAAAGTGCACGGTCAATTACAGAAATAAGTAAATCTTGAATAGACGGATACGCCTATAGGTTGTTTACTTCTGCCTCTTATTAGTTGTTAAGGCTTTTGAAACTTCTTAAGAGGAAATTAATATGAAATTTCTGATAGCGTTGCTCTTTCCTTGGTTGCCTTTCTTTATAATAGGTCGACCTTTTGCAGCAATGATATGTTTGTTTCTTCAAGTTACCCTTTTAGGCTGGCTCCCAGCTGCGATCTGGGCTGTGCATGCTTTATTGCAAGATCATGCAGACCAAGAAGCGAAAGCAGCTTTATATCACTAAGTTTAATTTAACTCTCTCCTAAGCATTCTTGAAATTGCTACTGTCAAAGCTCATTGAATAATGAGCTTTGCTTATTTGGTATAAGAAATTTTATGTTAAACAAAGACAATTATTATTTCTTCAAAAGTTAAAAAACCGCCTAACAGGCGGTTTTTCTTATTAAATATGACTATTCGGCCATATTGAAAGCGGTAAAATTTGGCGGTTTATATATGATTTGCGTATGGGAAAAAATCATCATTCCCAAAATTAAAAACATCAATATTGTTATTACAGAACTATATAATCGCATTCATTACTTATCAATCTTACTAGACCAACATCTTAACGTTATATTGTTACATTTATAATAAAAATATGATTTTATTTTATTTTTTTTGATTAATTTTGTTTTTTATAAATTTAATGAATATGTATATGAGAAAACTTGATTTTTATTATTTTTAGTGTATAGTTGACTTAACTAGAAAAAAGTCTTGTTCCGGTAAATCTTCTTTAAGTATCGCAGTTTTAGTCATAATCCTTCGTTTTTTCAGATTTTAAGTCGCTTCTTCATTATTTTCAAAGTTATACCCAGTCAATAAAATGACTTAAAATTATTAAAAATTAGTAGGATATATTATGTCAAACTCAAATGTTGTTAAAGGTACTGTAAAGTGGTTCAACGAAACTAAAGGTTTTGGTTTCATTCAACAAGAATCAGGTCCAGACGTTTTTGCTCATTTTAGCGAAATCGCAAGTTCAGGTTTCAAAACCTTAATGGAAGGCCAAATGGTTGAATTCAGCGTAGCCCAAGGTCAAAAAGGACCGAATGCTGTAAATATTATTGCTATCTAAGCAGTAATAAGCAGTAATAAAAAGCACTCATGAGTGCTTTTTTTATAATTTAAAATTAAATTTTAAAGTTATTTCCAAAATTGGAAAATTTTCAGAAAAACAGGATTCAAGTTGTTAAAAATAAATTATTTAATTGCAAAAGCTAAAAATGGTACTGAAATTATTGTTTCATTAACTCCTCTTAATAAAATGCAAAGTACACGTCAGGGGTTAAAAACAATTGAAGTGGGTAAAAGAGTTCTTCTCTCATCTGGGATGGAGGTCGATTTAAATTTAGATGGCCGTACATTTTATACTTCTTTAAATCAGCTATTTAAATTAAGTCATAAAGTTGCTTAGAGCCAACATCAACAAGCATTAAAAATTTGGGTAGATTTCTACCACTATAATTTTATTAAGGGAATATATATGATTAAACAGAATCTCAGCGTAAAAGACCAGTTTGGGGTTAAACACGCTATTCAAGCAACAGTAGATCATCAGTTTGCCGATACGCAATCTCACTCGAATATAAAACATATCACTGTTGATGGAGAAGATATTCGACCTAGTTTCGAAATGTTTTTCCAAAGTACTTTAAGTGGAAAAATTTTTAAAATTTTATAAATACTATTGTTAAAACTAATACGATATTGATTGTGCGAAACGAGAGCTCAAAGCTCTCGTTTTTTTATGTAAAAACTGCTAAAATCCTTATACGCCATTGACGTACTTTAATCTATGCTATTCATTGAAACCAGTATTTTTACCAAGCAAATCAAAGAGCTTGTAAGTGATGAAGAGTATCGTCAGCTCCAGCAAGATCTCTTGGTGCAGCCTGATAAAGGTGACTTAATCAAGAATGGCGGTGGCATTCGTAAAGTACGCTGTGCTCAAGGTAATAGAGGAAAAAGTGGCGGTATCCGTGTGATCTACTATTGGGTCACAGAAGATGATCAGATCTTTTTCCTGGTGGCTTATCCAAAGTCTGTGAAAGATAATCTGACAGACAAAGAAACCTTGATCCTGCGTCAATTAGTGAAGGAGCAATTTCATGGATAACAACTTATTTGATGACCTAGTTGCTTCGATTAAAGAAGCTGGTGCTATCAAACGCAATGAGATGAAAGCAAGCCGAGTGACTGAGCTTGAATTACCAGATATTAAAGAAGTACGTGAGAAAACAGGCTTAACCCAGGCAGAATTCGCTGCACGTTTGCAGATCAGCGCGAGAACGCTCCAAAATTGGGAACAAGGCCGTCGCTATCCGACTGGTCCTGCAGCGACTTTAATTCGTATTCTTGATGCTCACCCGACTCTAATTTAAAAAATTTAGAAAATAAAAAACCCCGGCATCCTGCCGGGGTTTTTCGTATTGGTTCGCTCGGTATAACTCCTGTCGTACCTTACAGTCCTTGTGCTTATCTCTTGTTATTCTTGTATGGAACTTCCTGTTCCCGATGAGTTCATCATAGGAAAATTCCACTGTCCCAGGTAGCCGCAAAGGGCCGAGATTTATGTACGCCAGAGCGTACAAAATAGCCTAAATTTTATCCACAGCAATTGGGGATAGTTTCGCAACCTGGATCCGTATGAAATGGGCACTGATTGCCAAATTGATCGTTTTTTAACCGAATTTACTGGCAAAATGTTACAGATTTGCTTAAAAACTCACCAACTTATTACAAAAGCCAATTTTTGTGTATTTTGTGATCAGGGTGTAATTTTCAAGTTATTGATATTTATATTAATATACAATTGTATTGCGTATAACCGCCATTATGTTAAATTGAAGAAGAGGAAAGACTAAAAAGTCTAAATTAATACATATTTGACTTTTTAAAAAATAATTATTTGACTTTAATTTTAGTCGTGATATTCTTATTTATATATTAAATAGGAGATGGTTCATGAAATTAACTAATCACTCTGTTCAAAGAATGAAACAACGCAATATTAATCAAGAAATGATAATGCTAGCCAATATTTTTGGGGAACCAAGTAATAAAGGCGAAAAAATTATCTTAAAAAGAAAAGATATTCATAGAATTATGAAGGTATTAGAAGTTTTAGAAAGACGTGGTGGGATTACTATAGTTGATGATCAAGATACTTTAATAACTACTTACTTTAATGATTCATTTAATCGAAAATTAAAGTCAAATAGTGACTTTAATTTTATTTAAATAGATAAAGGAAGAAGATATGCCACTTAAGATAAACACTGAAGCATTTGCAAAGGTGCCTGAAAATTTAGTTGATCCAGCTAAGCCTAATATTAAGAAGTACAACATTCGTGTGCATAAGACGGATCTAGCGGTTTTAGATGCTTTGGCTACACGAGATGGGATTTCAAGATCTCAATTACTTAATCAGCTTGTAGAAGCAATTCTACTGAATAGTTTATTTAGCTTAGATACACGTGCTGGATATTATGTTGCAAACTCTGCTAATAAACTAGCGAATATTCCACCAAAAGAAGGGTGGGTATTGGATTTAGCAAATAGACATTTCTCAGCAGTTTATGAATTGAAATCACGTTGTGATTATGAAGATACCTGTTCAGAAGAACCTACTGATCGAGATCAGATTCATGAAAAATTATCTCAAGCAGTTAAAGATGGAAAATTAGGAAAAGTTTAATGGCTACATTAAGAGAAAAATTGAAAGATACTTTGGCTGAAAGTAACACAACAATTTATGAAACGGTATCTCTCCGGGTTCCTAGTAAAATTGCTGGGATGATAGATATTATGTCTGTCATTATGAAGACCCCTGTTGCATCACTTTTAACTGACGATATTACTGAGGCATTGGTTCACGAGTTACTATCTGATTCTAGAAATATTGAATTAATCAACGAACTATATCTTAAAGATAGCACGCTTCTTTCTGGAGGGTGTTTGCAAGTTCTTGAACAAAATCAAGTTTTAGAAGTAGAGTTAGCCCCAATAGCTTTCTCTAAAAGAAACGTCAATTGATAAAAAGTCAATAATGGTCAGTTTTTTTAATAATTATGTAGCAAGAGTTCTATGTATATAACTAACTTTAATCTAAATCGAATCACCAAAAGAGTCGATATAGATGAGCAGCTTATATCGGATATTTTTAAAAATATTGATATTAATTCATGTTTATCACGTGAAGAAAGAGAAGATCTTCAAAAGGCTGCTACTTTTTTTAAAAAAAGTGTATTAGGTGTAAAAATTGAATTTCATCCTATCGAAGCAATTAAGGATACAGGTACTTGGTTGAATGAACATAATACGGCTGCGTTTCATTTGAATGCAGATTGTCCTAGGTTGAATGCTAAATGGGTAAACTTTTATCTTCCAGAAGAAGTGAGGAATAAAGGTAAGGCTGTAATAGATAGGTTTAGAAAGTTAGTTAAATCTAAGATGACTGAAGATGGAGCTATAGCTGATGAAAGTTTCATTATTTTTCTTAAAGCTGAATTCGGGATAGCAGATCTTAATTTTGGTCGGATAGAAAAAGATAACTCTAGTTCAGTAAACTTCTCTGATGAAATTGAAAAATTATCTTTAGATGAGATTAAGGCACAAATAGATTATTTATTTGAACAGATTTCAAATTTTCCAATGAAGTCTGAGCTACATAAAAAAATTTATGACCTACGTTATTGGGATTCATCTAAATTAAAGCGCATTGAGAAAAATAGACCTTTAGAGGAAAAAAACTTAGCAGAGGAGTTTGCTACTTTAAAAAGTAGGCTTATTGCTGCAACTATGCTTTTCTCAAAGAAAGTGAATAATTTTGATCAAGAAGCTTTAGAAGAGGAAGTTTTGTTAGCATTAAATTTTAAAAAGTGTTCAGAATGCTTTAAGGCTCACTAATTTAAAGTTTATCTAAAATTAACATAATACATGTTATACGTAATGCTTGATATTTCTCTCTAAATATCATTATATTAACGTAAGCCGTTCTGGATATTAGGGCACCAGAGCGGCTTTTTATTGATTATTCATGTTCCACTCCTAATTTTTAATCAATGTTCCACGGTTTTATTCAGTTTTAATAAACATCATCCGGTTTTTTGAGGAGTCATTATTTCATTGCTGGCAATGAAATTGGCTCATCAAAAAATTGGAGTCCTGGTTAACCATACGGAAGGAAAAAACGGCTCAGGAAGCCTCTCTTTTTAGGTTCTGGCTCAACATGTTCTGGAACAGGGATACGTTTGTTCTCTGGAGTAGTCAATCCGTCCTCTTTAACCTGCTTTAACTGAATATTTGTTGCCATATCAGTTGGTTTTGGCGAAATATTACTTTCAATATTCTCTTTATTAGGTTCACTAATAGCTTTAGATGGCTTCATTTCAATTAGTGTAAGAAGCGTATCGATACGAGCATTAGCTTTAGCCTCTCTATCTTCTGCTTTTTCTAATTGTTTCTTTAAAAAGTCGATCTGATTTTTCAACTCTACTACTGTTTTATCAGTGTATTCGGGTGTATCCAGATTCTGTATTAGAGACGTATCAATACGTTTTGACTGTTTTCCAGAAAACGGTTCACCATATACACGCAATAATTCTGAAAAGTCTATAAAGCCATCATGATCACGGCTTAATACCCCATTTTTTATATCTTTATAAAGTGTCGCTCTAGATTTTTTATACAGTGTGGCAGCATCACTAACACTGTATTTTGTACTTGTTTTCATAGTGTATTACTGTGTATTTAAGATACGTATTGAAGAATACAATAAGTGTATTCTTCAATACACTCAAGATTTGAAGCCTAAGTTCCGTAAGTAAGGTAAAAACTGCTTCTGTTGTTTTGGATCTCTAAGTTTTTCCTTGATTTTTGAAGCTAATATTTCATAGCTCTCGCCCTCACGTGCTAGATGAGAAAGTTCATGTAGACGTGATAGTTGATTACCAAACATGTTTATCTGAGCATCTGTTAACTTATAGAACTCTTTCGGTATGTCTGTACTTTCCTGACCAATACTTTTTGTTTTTTCTTTAAAAGAAAAAGTAATGTGAGTAACTTTACGACCTGTTTTTTTCTGCTCATACGTCACACGTAAAGGGCTGTATTCATTTATTTGATCTACAGCAGTATCAATTACCCTTTTTTTAAAATCAGCAAATAACGGATACTTTTTACCTAGTTCCAGCATGGTTCGTAGATTATCAACAGAGATTTCACGCTTACCTATTTGTCTGTATTGCACCAGTAACTCATAGATACGGATACCGTACCCACTGTTGATACCCGCGATATCAGATAGAGCATATTTCGTAAATTCTCTACTTAGGTTAGATATAAAAGGCAAAATTGGTTTTGAAAAGCGAATACCAATGACACTTTGACTATCTAAAAACTGAACCTCTTGTACCCATCTCATTTTGATAGATTTATCGTCTACAGAGAGGTTGATAGACCTTTCATAAAGTCTATTAATCCCTTCTTTTAAATCTCTATAGGCTGTTTTCTCGTGTACTCCTAGGAGCTGTAATTCATTAACACTCACTGGGTATAACTCATCATCTGTGATGGGTTGATTCTTTGGAATACGTGAAATGGCTGCCAAGACAATACGTTGCTCTACGGCACTTAATTGATATGAAGCTTCTATAACTTGATTTGATTTTACAACTTGATTCTTATCCAAAATAAAACCATTTAATTTTTAATATATGACAAATATATACTTGTCATAGTTAGTAGTCAATCCGTCATAGTTAAGTAGTCAATCCGTCATAGTTAGTAGTCAATCCGTCATAGTTAGTAGTCAATCCGTCATATTTAAATACTGAAACCATTGCTACTAAAGGCATACAGAGGGCTGAAAAGATTTAAAAGATTTAAAAATAATTAAAAAAGGGAATTTGAAAAATTGCCCTTGGTTTTCGCTTCGCTCAAACTCTATTGAATCTCGCTTTCGCTCGATTCGTCGGGGCAATTTTTGGTTCATATTTTCGTGAATTTGAGAAAAAGCAAAAGCAAGATCAAAAGCAGCTCGGAATTCGCTTCGCTCATGAGCTTTTTTTCTCGCTACGCTCGATTTAAGAATCAAACTTGGAAAGTTCGCACCCATGCGGGATGCTCTGTAGGGTAGGTGATTAATGGATAGGGAGCTTGTAATCAGGGAAAGGGAAGGGCAAATTTTCTCAGTTCGCTCGTAGACACTCGCTCTGTTTAACGACTCATGCCACGAGATTTCATTTTTGGCACATGTTGCTGTGCTTTGAGCTGTTGTTCTTGTCTGAGTTTCATCTGTTGTTCTGCTTTGATCTCATCCACACATTTTTTAATGACTTGGTAGGATGGGTATAGAGTCTGGTATTGCTTGGCTTTGGCTGGATGTTGTTGTTGGTACTGCTTCCAGGCATGTTCTTTAAACTTTTCATTTTCCAATAAATCCTTCACACCATGTTTTTTCTGGTGTTCATGCTGACCTTTCAGCTTTTTGTGTTCCTGGTAAATCTCGTCACGTTGGGTTTCCCAAGCTTTTTTTCCAAACAGTAAGGGTTTGTGCTGGGTTAATTCGTTGTGTTGATCGACCAGGCTTTGCAATTTGTCATGACTTTGCTTGAGTCCGCTTTTCACGATCTCCTGGGCAAGCTGCTGATTGAACTCGTTTTGATGTTTGTGGTGCTTGGTCAGGTTTATTTCGGCTTGTTTAAGATTACGCTGCATAAAATCTAGGTCTAGATTCGCGTCTTTTGCGCTGATTTCGCGTTTTAGCACTTTGCCAAGGGTTTCCCTCTGTTTTTCCTCAAACAGGGCTTTTTCGTCAATTGGTGGTGTTTTAGCGCTATTTTTGATTTGGATCTGCTGTTCTGTTTTCAGTGTGCTGAGTTTTATCTCATTTTCAGCAATCAGCAGATCCATATTTTTGCCGTATTGCAGCTGAGCCTGATTTCTCTGTTTGATTTCATCATTGCTGCGGCTGATTTCGGTTTCAATCCCTTTTCGGCGTAGTTCGGTGACTTTCGGTCCTTCGTGCAGGGTCGCTTCCAGGCCATTCTCCTGGTCTTTGTAGCTGCGGTGGTCGACTCGGGCGGTGTATCCGGCTAGATCCAGGTGCATATTGCAGATATCGGCAAAGTGTTCGCGCCAGTGTTCAATTTCTCCACTGTGTTTCTGATCCAGTTCTCGGGTTTTCTCTGTAAAACCTTCAGGCGTGAGTTTGCGTGTGCTCATCAAGATATGGGCGTGATAATTGCGTTCATCGCTACCGGATCCAGTATGCGGTGCATGGATACAGGCATCGACCGCCACCTGATGTCTGTCCACGATACTGGCGCATAGCTCTTCGAGCATGGCCAGGCGCTGTTCCTGGTTCAACTCACTTGGAAAAGCAATTTCAAATTCCCGGGCGACTGTCGAGTTTTTTCGGGTTTCTCGTTGTTCAACTTCGTTCCAGAGTTTTTCCCGGTTTTTTAAATGCTTTGGTGCGCCTTCGGGTAAATAAATTTCTTTATATTCTACGCCAGTTTTTCGGCTGTAGTCATGTTCTCGGCCTTCACGTTCACAATAAATCTTTTCACCGGCCCGATAGGCGATTGCAGCAGTGGCAGAACGCCCTGCTGATCGTGCTACGGTTTTGACTGAAAAGTGGTAAATCGCCATGCCTATTTTTCGCTTTTAAATTTTCACGTAGTGAAATACAACCGTGTCTACGGTTGTCGGGGTATTGGGGTTTCCCCAATCGGACTTGCAAACAAAGTTTGCATAAGTGCGCTCTTCGAGGAAAACATTACTATACATATAGTACCTTGAATGCAGATTCAAGTGCGCTTATGTTAGGGATGATTTCCCAGGATGATGGTATTGGATTAATGAGCGTGACTGAAAATTTAGACAGCAAGATTAAGGCCCAGGAAGAAAAGCTGAAACAGTTAAAAGCTCAAAGACAGGCAGCACTAGCAAGAGAAAAAGCCAAAGAGAAAGAACAGGCTCGAAAGGATGATACAAGACGCAAGATTTTAATTGGATCCTGCATGCTGAAAATCACCGAAGAAGATGAACAGGCTAGAGCTAAATTGATTGCTCAAATGGATCGGTATTTGACGGATGAAAGAGACCGCACATTGTTTAATTTAAATTCTTTAAGTTCTTAGAGTAGTGGAATATTTATTATGAGATTGATATTAGCTTTAATTTTTCCCTGGTTACTTTTTTTTACCATAGGTCGACCATTCGCCGGGATCATTTGTTTGATACTTCAGATTACTGTTTTAGGCTGGATCCCTGCTGCTATTTGGGCTGTATACGCCTTATCGCAATATAAGACAGATCAAAAGATTAAAAGAGCGTTCCGTTGAAAATAGGAGGTTTTAAATTACCGCTAATCCAATCTATACATGAAGTCATCATGTTTTTACTGTTGAAATATTTAACACCTATAAAAACCATAAAGCTAAATAGAAAATAGAAATAGGAAATTAGCTTTGATTTCCCCTGTAGCCTTAAAAATGTCTGTCCTTCAATCTTCTCCACACCTTCGGGTGTGGTTTTTTTTACCTGTATTTTCTATGACGTTTATGGATTCCCTGTCAGGTACTAAATTTTTAATTTCGTATTAACAATATTAAAAAATTTGAAAAGTTATGATATTGCCTAATTAGGAGAAAAACCCTATATTAAATTCAATGAATAAAATTTAACTATAAGATTTTTATACCTAAATAAAATTATTTATGAGAAATAAGAATGGAATATTGGAATATTACTTTACTAATATCAATAATTACATTGGTAGGCTTAGCAGTTATTACTCTATTAGTAGGCTGTAAAATTTGGAAAAACCTTATAGTTACTTTAATAATTTCCACTCTTATAAGTTTTCTTATTTTGTGTGCTTTAAATTTTTTATCAGGATATGGCATTCACGTACCCTGGAATGAAGATAATCATTGGCTGGAAATTTTAAATTTAGAAATGTGTCTAATGAGCTTGGTTATAGGGGGAGTAATTACCTTTATCATCATGTTAGGAACTCTCATTGCTAAAAATAATAGATAATAAAAATAAGGTTTCTTTCTTGAGTACTTTTGTCGATCTAGGCTTTTTAAGTTGTGTAAAGTTGGAGTACACCCTAAAGTAACGTCATGGCGGCCCCAATCCTGAACCTAAAATCAATGTCTTAGATGCCGTGGAACATCAATTTTAGTATGCTCAAAGAAAGTCTTAGATTTATACGTGACAATA
>NZ_JBBCWZ010000077.1:0-12470 GCF_037145695.1 Acinetobacter sp. USHLN143 | reverse complement strand
ATACTCGTCCTAGAAAAGCGTTAGATTGGCTTACACCATTAGAGAAATTTGCTCAGCTTGTTGATTATCATAAGACTTTTCAAACTGTCGCACCTCATGTTTGAATTCGCCTAGGCTAAAAAATTAAAACTAACTCTAGCTTTATAGCAAGGAGAAAATTAATGTCTAACTTTATAAGACCTCTATGCTCGGGTCTAGTTTTCCCTTCTCTAATGGCAATAAGTATTTGTAGTACTGCATATGCTAATGCTTTCCCTATAACCTCTAACTCTTCAAAAGATAATATTCATCCCAATATAGATCATCATTTAAGTGAAAGTCTTTATGCTGATGAAGCAGCCATAGCTAAAAAAATCGCAGATATAATTGAGATATCTATTCGGAAAGAGTATTCCACAGGTATCGCGCTACGTGATGCCCATCCCAAAGCACACGGTTGCGTACGCGCAGAATTCAAAGTAGATGAAGCTCTTCCCAAAAACTTGGCTCAAGGTGTTTTTCTTCCGGGAAAAACATATCAAGCCTGGATTCGTTTCTCTAATGGGTCTAAAAATGCCCAACAAGCAGATATTAAAAAAGATGCCCGTGGCATGGCGATAAAACTTTTGGGAGTACCGGGAGAAAAGCTTTTAGATGATGAAACCTCTACTCAAGATTTCATTATGATCAATCATCCTGTCTTTTTTGTGAATGATCCAGTCCGATATATGTCATTTATGCAAGATATAAATAGCGATAGATTTTTCAATAAGCTCCATATTCCTTTTGCATTAGGAGCTAAAGGAACCTGGATTGCCTTAAATACGAGAAATAAAATTTCTAATCCTTTGCAAACTAGATATTGGTCTATGGTGCCCTATCAATTAGGAATAGGCACTGATCGTCAAGCTATAAAGTATTCAGCTCAAGCATGTTCGACAGTGACAGATCCTCTTCCACATGCTCCGCATCATAATTTTCTAAGAGAAAAATTGCGCAAACATTTGCAAAAAAGTGAAGCATGTATGGAGTTTCTGATACAGCCTAGAACATCAAACACCATGTCAGTCGAAGATTCCATGACTGAATGGCAAGAAAGTGAGGCGCCTTTCTATAAGGTCGCAACTATCCGCATTCCTCAGCAAGTTTTTGATACACCTGAACAAAACAAGTTTTGTGAAAATCTCTCTTTTACACCATGGCATACACTACCGGAGCACAAACCTCTGGGAGTAATAAACCGAATGCGAAAAGTGATTTATGATCGTATTAGTAAAGTTAGACATGATATGAATTCTACTCACAGATCAGAAGCACATTAAAATATAAGTGCTTATATGAAGCTATCAGCTAGACTAAAATAACCAGTTGTACTGCTCATTCGCCTTAACTTAAAAGCTTTAGTTTACAAACTTTGTGCAGAGTTAATTTAGAAACATAAATAAAGCTGCTACATTAAAAATGACATTATAAAAAGGAAAATGGTTCAGTGATGAAAATTAAATCTCCTATTATTCAATTGATCATGAGCTGTTTATGTTTAGGCTCAACATATATAATGGCCTCTCCTCCTCCACTTCCCGATAACAGTAAAATCCAAGCATCTCATATTTCGGAAAAAATACCGGGTACAATATTATCTATACAAGAACAAAATACCGATCTGTTTACGAATGCCTCACAACGTTTCTTAATCAATTATCGCAGTCGTGGCACAAAATCCGAGCCCATCGTCACTTCAGGCTATATCTTGTTACCTAAAGGCAAAGTCCCTAAAGATGGATGGCCTGTTCTGGCTTGGGCGCATGGTACAACTGGCGTTGCTGATACATGTGTACCCTCTGGCGATTATGTGGGTGGGCCAGTCCATGTCTATCAGCAAATCGCTGCTAAGGCATTGAATGCCTGGCTCGCTCGCGGCTATGCAGTTGTTGCACCTGATTATCAAGGTTTAGGCACTCCGGGCGGTCATCCTTATATGAATGCGCGAAGCCAGTTGCATACTGTCGTTGATGCTGTACGAGCGATCCACCATTTAAAGCCTTATAACTTTAGTAAAAATTGGTATGTTATGGGTCATAGTCAAGGAGGTGCAGCATCTCTTAAAGTTGCAGCGTCCGGTCAAAAAGATGCGCCTGAATTTGATCTTCGCGGGGCAATTGCACTGGCGCCAGGCGGTTATCAATATGAAGGAATCGCTGAATATGTTGCCAGCAATTCGCAAATCACGACTGATGTCGCCGCATTTTTTCCAATTGTACTTTTAGGAGCAGAAGCTGCAGACCCGATGCTTGCTCCAGCAAATTTAGTTAGCCCAGAAATGGGAGAAATTCTTAATCATGCACGGAGTCGCTGTTTGTCAGAATTACAGTCGGACCTAAAACAAGCACCTAAGACTGTCTTTAAATCAAATGTAAATCTGGCACCTTTGACAAATTATTTAAAAGAACAGTCTATTGAGAATATGAAACCGACTGTGCCAGTTCTGCTGGTACAAGGTGAGAAAGATCAACTGGTCGATTATCGTGGTACTTATGCTTACTACCAGCAGGTATGTACAAAGCAAAAATCTATCGTCTTCCATCTCGTCAAAAATGGAGATCATCGTGATTCCTTAAGACAGAGCGAATTTCTGATTGGAAACTTTATCAATTCAGTTGGACAAGGAAAAGCTTTGAGCACCTGCCCTACAAAATAACTTGGTGAGCTTTTGCATTTAATCATTAAAAACGCAAATATTTTAATCTTCATATTTATAGAATAGTCCTTTAAAGGAATACTATTCTATAAATATGAAGATAAACTAATGTTAATCCGTATTCTTACTTTGTGTTAAAACTACACTTACGCTTTCGAATTGTTTTGAGCCCATCATTTTTATACCTTAGTTCTTTAGCAGACAATAATTAGAATGAAAGAGGTTATTTATGTGCTCGAACTATGAATTCCCCTCAAAAAAACGTCTTTCCTTATTAGATATTCATGAAGAGCAACTCGAACTGGGCATGAAAACGCATATTTATCCTTTAGCACCCGCACCAATCATTATGCGTGGTGCTGACGAGTATGAGCTGGATATCGCACGTTTCGGACTGATTCCAACCTGGGCGAAAGAACTAAAATATGGCCGGCATACTTATAATGCACGGACAGAAACAGTAGCATCCAAACCAAGTTTTCGACATGCCTGGAAAAACAACCAGTTTGCTTTAGTACCGGTCGATACATTCTATGAACCTAAATATATAGAGGGTAAACCGCACTGGTTTGGTATTTCACGTGAAGATGGCAATCCTTTTACCGTTGCGGCGATTTATGATGACGCACACATTGATGGTGAGAAGATCAGATCATTTTCGATGCTAACCATAAATTCAGATCAACATCCCTTTATGAAACAGTTTCATGACCCGAATGACGAAAAACGCTCGATTATTGTAATTCCGGAAGAATCACGACATGACTGGTTGCACTGCGATCATGAACAAGCCCATGAATTTTTCTTTGAAATGAAAGATGAGTTTATTGCAAAGCCTAGAGATCAACGTTTATCGGGAAATTAAAAAGCCCTAAACCAAGTTAGGGCTTCGTCCATGTGAAAAAGCTATTTTTGCTCTCTCAATGGATTTTCCGGTTCTGCATTGGGTTTCTTCTCTGGTTTGACATGCTTATAAGATGCCTGATTACCCTTGTCATCATTTGATTCTTTATGCGGATTTGATTCTTGCTCTGGCTTATTTGTCATATGTATCTCCTTCATATATCTATTAAGAGATAAATATGACATCTGCTGCTAAACATCAATGTTATTTATGTTGTACATTCAGTTTTCTAAAGAAACAAACTTTCCTTCAAGTGCTCTTTTACATTACATAATTCCTGAAGTCCATCTGAGCAAATAAGCTATTCAGCCTGATCGTAGACGGTACAGCAGAGAATATGAATTCGCGTGCGCGCCGATATCAAATACATGAAATTTTCTAACCTTACCCACTGCCGGAAAAAGTCTTTTCATCTCAGCAAAACCTTTAGGATGCTTGGCCTTAATCAGTCAATCCCCACCAGCTAATGCAGTTTCAGCCTGTGGCCTCTTTTGAATTGCTTCAAGAATTCGAGCATGGGTGATCACACGCATAAATTTTATGGTATTCCAGTTCTAAGCAGCTAAGAATTTATCAAAACGTAATCCTATTGAAATGATTCTTTTATAAAGTATTCCTTGTGAGAAATTATGTTTAGATCCAAAAATTTCATCAGTAAAGAAAAACCCCGCCAACTGATGATTGAACGGGGATTGATCTTCATTAAGATGTCTGATGATTTGGCACATTATTCAATATTTTTCAAGCAATCACGACACTGTTTGACCTCATCATGGTCACACGTGTAGTTAATTTCAGTCGCACCATGAAGACCAAATAAACAAAATATAAATTGCATCATGTTTTTCTCCTAAGTGTAAAAAGCTCAATCTAGGATCAAGCTCTATTGCTTTAAATATAGAATGATTCAATATAAAATGATTGGATCAGCGATCTAGAACAACTTCAGTACTCAGCTCTGTTTAGCCTTTAAGTAAAATTGAAGCTTTTGGGGCTAAGTTCGTACAGGCTCTTCAGCTTGAGTCGTCTGATCCTTTTTACAATGATCACTTTTACAATGCTTGCTGCTCATCATCTGACACATTTTCTCTTTGCAAGATTTAAAACAACAGCCGACCATCACGCCCATGCCAAATGCGCATATACATCTCATCATAGCTTTGTCCTGTCTTTTCGTGAAAAGAGATATATAAATAACATCTATTCATGTATCTCTCCTGAGGGAATTTTCAGGCTTTATGTTGTGTATGAAAACTTATGTGAAAGAGAATGAGCAAAAAATACAATCAGCAAAGAAAAAACCAGATTTAAGACGGAAAAGAAAAAGCCTGTTTAACTCTCCTAAATTAAACAGGCCTTATAATGTGCTGATTTTTAATTATTTTCATTAAGTTCTTAGAATGACGCCAAGATATCACTAGCCATGCAGCCAATCTGTGTAGGATATATAGATGCAATGTTTCAAAATATGAAAAAACCATTACTTTTGTTAATTAAATGACTGTAATTTATCCAAAAATCTTTTTAATGAACAAATAAGACGATTAAACAACCAAAACCTAAGAAGAATTGCTAAACCTATAAATGAGAATAGGTTAATTCAGATTTGTAGGAGAAAATTCCTTATTTCAGTCAATATCGGATGTTATGAATGTTCAATGTCTCATAAAGTTTATAGATCCCTGCTTTCTTTTTAGTCATTTCTCTCTATAATTTTTCATATGAGCAATAACAATATTTTGGCAGCATGAAAAATCGCATACTAATTACTTTATTGATGATTCTGGCAATAAGCGGCTGCCAAAAACAGCAAGCAGAGAATTCAGCCGAGGCTGCTGCAAATATTAAAGCGCAGTTTGAACAGTCAGATAATCAACTGAGTGCTTATCTGGACAAACTCGACTCTTCAACAATTAGTCTGGAAGAAAGAACACGCATCCTGTGTGAACAATATCCTAAAGAATATAAAAATAACTACATGCCTGCTCTGCTAAAACTTGCACCCAAGGAATATACAGAAAAAGAGTTGCTCACAGACCTAGACAATGCCTTGAATTTCTACAAGCTAAAAGCCAATATTCAGTGTTAATAAATACTTAGTCTAATCGTGCAATGAAATATAAAAAACCGCCTGATTCAGGCGGTTTTTTTATGAAGAGCGTAAGTCTTAAACAGAATTAACACTGCGGTTTTCACTGATCTTGTTGCTGTTGGTTACTGTTTTGCTGTGGCTGTTGTTGCTGTTGGCCTTGCTGGTTTTGTTGCTGATTGCGCTGCGGCTGCTGTTGTTGCTGCTGCTGGTTATTTTGTTGCTGATTTGGGTTTTGCTGGTTGTTTTGTTGACGCTGCTGATCTTGATTGCGTTGTTGATTTTGCTGTTGCTGTTGTTGCTGCTGTTTCTGTTGGTCTTGCTGTTGATTATTAGCCATGGTGGTATTCCTTACTATTTGCTTTAAATTAAAAGCCGATAGGTTTCGACTTAATATCCACTCTACGCATTTTTTAGATTTCGCCAACCTTTAACCTGTTACAGATTAATTCAATGTAAAAAATAGTAAGATAAGTACTTGAAGTGGAGATTAATGCGCAACATAAATTACCTGATATAATGCAACAGAAACATAATGAAAGATTATATAGGTCAAAAATTTATTATCCAATAAAAGGAATAACTTAAGTCCTATTTCATATATATGAAATTTTTAATAAAATTTAAAAATCGTTATCAAATAGAACCAATTAATACCTATATTATTGATATCTATTAATATATAAAAATCAATCTAAATCTTCTATATTTTTAAAAGATTAAACAAAATATTAAAAATCCAATTTTTTTGAATATTCTTAATTGTAAGGAAATACGATACTTAACATGACCTCACCAATAACACTTAAGCTGTTTCGAATTTATCTTGACTTTAAGTTAAATATTTTTAGCTATTAATCTGGTATTAACTTAGGTCAAATCATTGTTTGTAATTATATTTATTAATCTATTTATAATGAATAAGCCTCTTTAAAAGAGGCTTATTCTATTCAGTTTTTATTAGATATTGACTACTTTGACGATAATCGTTTGAGTATCTTCCTGCTCTTCGGCCAGATACAAACGTTTAAGCTCTTTGCTTTTCACTTTGAACTGCAAATTCTGATAAGAAATCGTGCTTGGTATCTGATCAAAATATTGACCATCAGCGTCAATTTCTTCCTGAAATAATGGTGTACCCAATTGATAGTCAAGACTTTTTAAGACTACATATTTTACTGTGGTTTTCATTCCAACACCCTACTTTCACTAAGCACTTTATTTTTATTTTTACCACTGTTCCGCCTGAGAAGAAACCTCTATTTTTGAAAATAGCCCAAACTTTAACCACTCAGATTTTGCGATCAGGTCAACATGAAATTACACTGATCTATGAAAAAAATTTTAACTTTCATAAAAATATAAATATAAATATAAATATAAATATACTTGGAGTTGATCGACAGAAAAAAATCTGTCTAGATTGATCTAAAATCACTCCCACAAAGAAAATATAGAGACTATGATAAAAACCTGTTGCGGCTTACTCGAAGAGAAAAACATAAAAATTGCCTTTATCGAAAGCGCAAGTTCTGGATATCTCAGTAGCCAGTTCTCCATTTGTAAAGGAGAAGGTGCCGAAATTCTGATTGGTGGTTTGATCTGCTACGATGTAAGTGTCAAGACTTCAGTATTGGGCATTTCCAAGAATCTGATCAATAGTCATACTGCGGAATCTATGCCGGTAACGGTTGCTCTGGCGGAAGCAGGTAAAAAAATGTTCCGTGATGCTGACTGGATTATTGCCTGTACAGGATTGCTTAAACCAGGTGGTAGCGCGACACCAGAGAAACCGGAAGGGACTTTTTTTGTGGCCATTAATGATGGCACGCAAATCCATCAGTTCCAGTATTATCTCAAAGGCTCGCCACTTGAACGCCTTAATAAACTGTCAGCTGTGGTTGCACATGACATGATCAATCTATTGAATAACAGCTAAGCTTTCAAAGTTACTATGTAGCCTGAATAAGCTTCATTATTTCTACCGTATTTTAAGATAGATTGGCATGATCAAATGCCAATCTATTTTTTGAGGGTGGAATGACCATGAATATTAAAACCGCACTGCTTCTGCTCCCTCTGAGCTTGCCCAGTCTGGCTTTCGCTACTGTAGGCGGCCCACAAAATATTGAAGTTCTAGGCTATGAAGTCAAAGAACAGAAGCTTTATATCATGCGTCATTATCTTGATGGTCGTGGACGCTTGCCTCAACTGTATTATTATAATTTTAAATCCCAAAAACCAAATCAACTGGTTCAGGTCAATTCCTTATATATCAATCCTAAAACCAAGCGCATCGATTATGATCAAGACAGTCGCAAGTTTGATCAGGACATTGCCAAAATCAAAAAACGTTTAGTTCCATTAAATCCAATTCAAAAATCAAAGCCACAGCTTAAGGTGTTAAAGACAACGAAAGGTAGCGCGCCTGCCTGGCATGATCCTCAGGAAAAAGTGCCAAAATGGACCTATCAATATCAAGTAAAATCCAGCTTACAAAAAAGTCCGGTTCAGCAAGCAGTCAGTTATCAGCAAGGCTTGAAAATTAGCCAGGCCTATAAAGTTCCGAAACAGAATAAAACCCTGGTAATAGTAAAGTATCTGGGTATTCCTTTTGAAACAGGTTATAGCATTGAAGATCCGGCACTGTTAAGTCGATAACAGAATTCACTAAAAAAAATAAGGTCTCAATTGAGACCTTATTTTTTATTTTTACTACAGAAACAGATTAAGCTGCGGTAGAACGTTCAGCGATTGGCACTACTTTACGCAGTTCAGGACCGGTATAGTCCGCGCTTGGACGGATAATACGGTTGTCTGCACGCTGTTCCATCACATGCGCTGCCCAGCCTGTCACACGCGACATGACAAAGATCGGGGTAAACAGCTTAGTTGGAATGCCCATGAAATGATAGGCAGATGCATGGAAGAAATCCGCATTACAGAATAATTTCTTCTCACGCCACATGACTTCTTCACAGCGTACAGAGACTGGATACAGTACCGTATCACCGACATCTTTGGCCAAACGCTCAGACCAGACTTTGATAATGCCATTACGCGGATCATTGTCCTTATAGATCGCATGACCGAAGCCCATGATTTTTTCTTTACGTTCCAGCATGCCCAGCATTTCACGCTCAGCTTCTTCTGGTGATTTCCAGTTTTCAATCATGTCCATCGCAGCTTCGTTAGCACCACCATGTAAAGGGCCACGCAAGGAACCGATTGCACCGGTAATACAGGAATGCATATCTGACAGCGTTGATGCACACACACGAGCGGTAAAAGTTGAAGCGTTAAATTCATGCTCTGCATACAGAATCAAGGAAACATTCATCACCTGTTCATGTAATTCGTTTGGCTTTTCACCATGTAGTAAATGCAGGAACTGTGCACCGATTGAATCATCGTCAGTATTTTCTTCAATACGCACGCCGTCATGGCTATAACGATACCAGTAACAAATGATTGTCGGCAAAGTTGCCAAAATACGGTCTGCGATATCCTGTTGATGTTCAAACGACAGCTCAGTTTCAAGATTGCCCAGCATAGAAACGCCTGTACGCATCACATCCATTGGATGCGAGTCGGCAGGAATACGCTCAAGGACCTCTTTTAATGCCTGAGGTAAAGTGCGCAAGGATTTCAGTTTGGCTTTATAGGCTGCCAATTGCTCTGATGTCGGCAATTCTCCGAAGAAAATCAGGTAAGCGACTTCTTCAAACTGGCAATGTTCAGCCAGATCCTGTACGTCATAACCGCGATAGGTCAGGCCTGCGCCACTTTTGCCTACTGTTGAAAGTGAGGTTTTACCTGCCACTTGTCCGCGCAATCCTGCGCCAGTGAGTACTTTTCCTTCAGCCATTTTTTTAATTCTCCTGTTTAAACAGTTTATCTAATGTGTCTTCGAAGCTGTGATAATCTAAAAATTCGTAGAGTTCTTTTCGTTGTTGCATGATATCCAGCACATTTACCTGAGTACCATGTTCGCGCACCGAACGCATCACTTCAAGTGCAGCTTTTTGCATTGCACGTGTCGCTGACAATGGATACAGCACCATGCCAATACCCTGCTCACCCAGTTCATCTACCGTATAATAGGGTGTATCACCAAATTCGGTAATATTTGCCAAGACTGGAACACCGACCGCATCACACACTGTACGGTACATGGTGATATCGGTCATCGCTTCAGCAAAGATCGCATCTGCGCCCGCTTCAACACAGGCAGAAGCACGGTCAATCACGGCTTGCAGGCCTTCTTTTTGCAGCGCATCGGTACGCGCCATTACCACAAAGTTTGAATCGGTTTTCGCATCTACAGCCGCTTTGATACGATCGACCATTTCCTGCTGCGATACGATTTCTTTATTTGGACGATGACCACAGCGCTTCTGTGCAACCTGATCTTCAATATGAACCGCAGCGGCTCCTGCAGCAGTCATCTGTTTGATCGTGCGGGCAATATTTAATGCACCGCCCCAACCGGTATCGATATCGACCAGTAAAGGTGTATCCACACGCTCAGTGATCCGGCGTACATCTTCAAGAACATTATCTAGGCTGGTCATGCCCAGATCAGGCAAACCATAAGAATAATTCGCGACACCCGCACCTGATAAATAAATGGCTTTATAACCGACCTGTTTGGCCATCATGGCAGCATAGGCATTTACCGTGCCCATAATTTGCAATGGTTTCTCGACTTCAAGCGCTTGTCTAAATCTTAAACCTGCAGACATTTGTTCTGTCATCTTCCTTTTCCACAGTCTTGGCTATAATTATTGAAATTCGAGTATACTCATTTGGCTTGCTCATTCCATAACCTGATAGAACAAATACTCTAAAACTTTAGTCAAATTTTTAAGTTTTGCTTTACCTAATTAGCAAATAGCGCACTTATCTGGCGCAATTATGAAATATGTGCATATATTTGCTATGATGGCGTTTCAATCTCTATTGACATGTTGATGTACTATCTCCTATGCAAGACCTCGCCCTAGAACCGCTCGCCAAAGATCTGCCACAGACCAAACGTGGTCATGAGCGTTGTATTGCGCTGCTGATCAGTGCAACCGAGCTATTTCTGGAACGGGGTTATGATGCTGTGTCTCTGGATGATATCGTCCAGCATGCCGGTGGCTCTAAAGCCTCTATTTATAAGTACTTTGGCAATAAAGAGGGCTTGTTTAAAGCCATCTGCGATTATCGTCGTATCAAGTTTTTTGAAGATATCAGTATTCCGATCGAACTGATGGCACTGGATTTTCGTAGTTATTTAGTACACACGTTGCTTAATTTTTATCACCAGATCATGCAACCTGAAAATTCGGCCTTTATGCGTCTGGTGCTGGAACAAAGTCAGCGCAATCCGGAACTTGGTCAACATATTCATGAGCGAGGCCCGGTGCATGTGCAAAGTGCCATTGCCACGGCTTTAGAACAGGCAGATGCGCAAGGTTTATTGCATTGCAAAAATCCACAATATTCGGCGCAGCTGTATTTTGGTATTTTGCGCAATCTGGAATGGCGTATTCTGATGGGAATTCCGGTACAGGAAGATGATCAGGAAATCGACAAATACATCAGTTATTGTGTGGATCGCTTTTTAGACGGTCATCAAAAAGTCTAGTTTTTTTGCATTTTTCATTGCTTATAGTATATTAGCCGATTCCGTATTTTTTCTTAAACTAACCAACAACTGATTGTTGATCGAGTTTTTCGGCAATTATTGTGGAGTAACGAATGGCTCTCCGTCACTTTCTCACCTTACGCGATTTATCAACTTTAGAACTTAACCAGATTTTGCAACGCGCAATTGAGCTTAAGCGCAAACAGCATAACAATGAAGTGTTCCAACCATTTGTTGGTAAAGTGATGGGCATGATTTTTGAGAAATCGAGTACCCGTACGCGTGTTTCGTTTGAAGCTGGCATGAGCCAATTTGGTGGTAGCGCGATTTTCCTGTCTTCACGCGATACCCAGTTAGGTCGTGGTGAACCGATTGAAGATTCTGCACGTGTGATTTCAAGCATGCTGGATATCGTGATGATCCGCACTTTCGGCCATGATATCGTGGAGCGTTTTGCATCTTATTCAAAAGTTCCAGTGATTAATGCTTTAACAGATGACCACCATCCTTGCCAGCTACTTGCTGACATGCAGACTTATGTAGAGCAACGTGGCTCAATTGAAGGTAAAACTGTTGCCTGGATTGGTGATGGCAACAATATGTGTAACTCTTATATTGAAGCTGCACATATGTGGGGCTTTAATCTGAAAATTGCAGCGCCAAAAGGCTATGAGCCACAAGAAAAATTCCTGTCTGAATTCGCGCATTGTGTGGAACTGGTTCCTTCTGCTGAAGATGCAGCGGTGAATGCTGACCTGATCGTGACTGATGTTTGGGCAAGCATGGGGCAGGAAGAAGAGCAGAAGATCCGTGAAAAAGCCTTTGCAGATTATCAGGTGAATGAACGCCTGATGGATCTTGCACATCCGGATTGCTTGTTTATGCACTGCTTGCCTGCGCATCGTGGCGAAGAGATTTCAGAAAATCTGCTTGACCATAAAAATGCTGTAGTTTGGGATGAAGCAGAAAATCGTTTGCACGCGCAAAAAGCCTTGGTTGAATTCCTGATTAATGAAAATCTGAAAAAAGACTAGGGTGTGTTGACACTTTTAGTTTAAAAAAATAGCGAAGTAGTAAAATCAAATCGCCAAACCCAATTTTACTATTCGCTATGCCTCGTACCATGCTGACAGATCAACACTGGCAAAAGTTGAAAGTTATTCTG
>NZ_JBBCWZ010000076.1:0-12952 GCF_037145695.1 Acinetobacter sp. USHLN143 | reverse complement strand
CCTTTTGCAGGTAGCCGTATGATGCGTGATTTATTGAATCGTCAAGGACATCATATAGGACGACGTCATACACGTACTTTAATGAAGAAAATGGGCATTAATGCGTTATATTGCAAACCAAATTTAAGCCAGGCTAATCAAGCTCACCGCAAATATCCATATCTGCTCAAAGGATTGGCTATTCAGCGCAGTAATCAAGTGTGGTCTACGGATATAACGTATATCCCTATGGCAAAAGGCTTTGTTTATTTATGTGCTGTGATTGATTGGCATAGCCGCAAGGTACTTGCGCATAGAGTATCGATTAGTATGGAGGTTACATTTTGCATAGAAACATTAAATGAAGCTATTGAAAAATATGGTCGACCTGAAATATTTAATACAGACCAAGGCAGTCAGTTTACCAGTGATGCATTTATTGATGTATTGAAATCAAATGGCATTCAAATCAGTATGGATGGTAAAGGTCGATGGGTTGATAATGTGATGGTTGAACGATTATGGCGGAGCGTTAAATATGAAGAGGTGTATCTCAAAGCCTACAGCAATGTTTTGGATGCGAAGAAGCAATTAAACGCATATTTTGAATTTTATAATTTGAAACGACCTCATTCGAGTCTGGACAAAATGACTCCAGATGAGTTTTACTATGACCAGCTACCACAACAAAATAAGGTAGCTTAACTAGAGCAGAGTATCACTTATAAATAAGCTTTTAGTTGTTCAAACATGTGGGACCACCTCTAACAATGTCAGTGATTCACAAGTACTCGAAGATTTACTTGATCAAATTCCACTTGATGAGCAGATTGATTCTGTCTATACAGATGGTGCTTATGACACGAAACACTGCAGAAAAGTCATTTCAGATCGACAGGCACATGCGGTGATTCCGCCAAGAAAAAATGCGAAGCCCTGGAAAGACAAAAAGCTGAGATCTTTAGAAAGAAATGAATTGTTGAAAACGGTTAAATGCCTAGGAAGAGCAATTTGGAAAAAGTGGTCTGGGTATCATCGCCGAAGCTTGGTAGAAACCAAGATGCATTGCATCAAATTATTGGGAGATAAACTCAGTGCACGGAGTTTTCAAAGCCAGGTGAATGAGATTCATGCACGTGTGGCAGTATTAAATAAATTTATGGAATTAGGCCGAGCTCATACCCAAGTTGTCACTTAAATTTAAACAACTTAGGAAAGCTCTATCTTTAAAATCTTTATGCAACAAAGCCCCATCAACCATTAAATCCGTATACCCCATTTTTTGACATATTAGATTTTTGATGTGGGGAAATATTACATTTGAGACTATTTAAAAATTTTATACATCTATAAAAACTATTGATGGCTACAAGCTGATCATTTTATTTAATGAGAATTATTATTATCTTTTTGTATCTTTACTGAGCAATATTCCTTGTTAAACAAAATAAATTCAATGATTTAGTATTGTTTTTCTAGGTTCTTTTATGGAATTGAAATAGTAAATGATAATAATTATCATTAGTTCTATCTTAACTACAAACTCCCTTGTACTTAAGATGTGTTTCAGGCCTAAAACATTTCGAAAAACAAATTAACTCTTTTGAAAGAGGATATCGACAGATGCATTCACTTGCTAATCGGTTGGCGTTACAACATTTCGTCAATGCATATACGCAAGAAACTGGCAAAGGTCACTTGCTTCATAAAAGTCAGCAATCTCTTCAACTACAGACGTTTAGCCAAGGTTTGACGCTGTTATCAATACCGATTACCTCTATTCAAGCACGTTGCTTTTTCCCTTTATCTTATGTGAGCTGTGTGGGGCGACATCGCTTAGCAGATCTTCCGCAAATTATCATCGATGAAAAAATTAAGGTATTTAGTCCTGTAGCAATTGTTGGGTTGTTGCTAGAAGAACTTGTTCAAGAAGCCGCTGTTCATCTAGATGCTGCTTCATTAGTTGAAAAATGGATTCAAAGTCGAGATGCGCTACAACAGTTTTTACAAAATCGTGAATATGAATTTGATGATTTAGTAAAAGCAGGGCAAAGCTTTATTGAAACAGAGCAAGCTTTGATTTTAGGGCATAGTATGCATCCCGCGCCAAAAAGTAGGACAGGCTTTGTTCATGAAGATTGGTTAAACTTTTCTCCTGAAAATAAAGGTAAGACTCAACTTCATTATTGGCTAGTGCACCAAGATTATATTGCAGAAGGTAGTGCGACTGATGAACCTATTTCAGCGCAATTAAAAACTGCGTTACAGTGGTATTTATCTGAAAGTGATCTCAATTTATTAAAGACACATGCGGAATATAAGTTACTTCCTTTACATCCATGGCAAGCGCGTTATGTACAGGGCAAAGCTTGGTTTGAACGATTAAAGCAAACAGGGCAACTGATTGATTTGGGCTTGCGTGGTTGGCAATTCTCTCCAACCACTTCCATACGCACATTAGCGAGCTTCAATGCACCTTGGATGATGAAGCCGTCACTTTCAGTGATGATTACCAATTCTATTCGAGTGAATTTGGCCAAAGAATGTCATCGTGGTGAATTGACACATCGTCTGTGGCATAGTGAGTTTGGGCAAAATATTCTTAAACAGTGTCCAAGTCTAAAAGCAGTCAATGATCCAGCTTGGATCGCTTTAAAAATCGATGATGAAGTGATCAATGAAAGTATTTGTATTTTCCGAGATCAACCATTCCATCCACAACAACAAGTCACTTGTATCGCATCTTTGTGCCAAGATCATCCGATCAAGCCTTTAAATCGTTTTAATGCCTTATTTGCAAAAATTGCGAAAGCCCATCCTGATGCTGAAGTTTCAGAGATTGCTTCAGATTGGTTTAATCGGTTCCTCGAAGTCAGTTTGCAGCCTTTGATGTATCTATACCATCGTTATGGTATGGCATTTGAGTCACATCAACAAAATGTATTATTAGAACTCGAAAACCATTTTCCTAAAACTTTATGGTTACGTGATAACCAAGGTTTTTATTATATTGAAGAATTTGCCACTGAAATTCTGCAAGCACTTCCTGAACTGAAAGAAAAAGCCTTTGCGGTAGGTCCGAAAGCTTTTGTTGATGAACGTTTTAGTTATTATTTCTTTGGCAATACTTTGTTCGGGATTATTAATGCCATCGGTGCAACAGGCTATATCACTGAAGATGAATTGTTAGCGCATCTAACTGGATTTTTAGAAGAGCAATTACAGCAATATCCTGAGAGTACCTTAATACAAGGACTACTGTTCAATTCAACGCTGCCTTATAAAGGCAACTTGCTGACACGTTTGCATGAATTAGACGAGTTGATCGCACCTGTAGAAAATCAATCTGTTTACGTGCAACTGCCAAATCCACTGCGTATTTCACAGAAGGATGTCAGTTATGCTTGATTTTATTGGAATTGGTCTAGGACCTTTTAATTTAAGTCTTGCTAGTTTGCTACAAAACAAAAGCTCACTCGATTACGTATTTTTTGAGCAAAAGGCGCAATTTGATTGGCATGCAGGTATGCAACTACCTAATACGGTATTACAAGTGCCATTTATGGCAGATTTAGTCTCGATGGTTGATCCAACCAGTCCATTTAGTTTTTTGAATTATCTGCGTCATCAGCAACGTTTGTATAAGTTTTACTTTTTAGAGCAGCCACATATTCCACGTTGTGAATACAACCACTATTGCCAATGGGTTGCAGAACAACTTGATTGTATCGAATACCAGTCGCAGGTTCTAAAGATTGAACCTCAAACGATAGGTTTTAAAGTAGTCGTTGAATCAAACGGTGTTCAGCAAAGTTATTTATGCCGTCATTTAGTGATTGGAAGTGGTAATGTGCCATATTTGCCTGAATGTTTGGCAAAGATTCAGAAAGTCCGTCCACAACAATGTCTGCATTCAGCACAGTATATGACGCATGCCGATACAGATTTACATGGCGATGTGGTCGTACTTGGTTCTGGACAATCTGCAGCTGAAGTGTTTATCGACTTATTTGATGAACAGCAAGATACTGTTAATCATCAGTTTGATTTGCATTGGTTTACTCGTTCTCAAGGTTTCTTCCCGATGGAGTATGCGCCATTAGGTTTGGAACATTTTAGTCCAGATTATGCACAGCATTTTTATGATTTGACTGCGCAGCAAAAGGAACAGCAGTTAAAGCAACAAGCCTTGTTATACAAGGGAATTAGTGCAAAAACCATTCGGGAAATTTATCAAAGACTTTATCACCGCAGTATTGCAGGTCAAAGCTTACAGACACATTTACATAGTCAATGTGATTTGAAAGATGCAGAAGCATTGGATACACAAAAAATCCGACTGCATTTCCAGCATCGTGCTACAGCTCAGTCTTTTCATCTCGACTGTGATTTTCTTGCAGCCGCGACGGGTTATTTCACGCCTGATTTTGGTTTTATGCAGTTGCTCAAGCCATACATCGAGTTTGATCATAAACAGCGTTGGCAGATTACAGACGACTATCGTGTTGTACATCGGCTGAATGGTCATATTTTTGTTCAAAATCAGGAAATGCATAGTCATGGTGTCGGCACACCTGATTTAGGTCTTGGTGCTTATCGTGCAGCAAAGATCATTAATCAATTGCTTGCTGAGCCTCTTTATGAATTAGGCAATCAAGCGCAGACATTCCAACACTTTAATCTCTCTCAAAATCCAAAAATTTGTATGGCAGATGACAAAGCACAATCAAACGAGTGCCTTTGCGAAAATTCTCCCAATAAAAACCATTCAATTTTCAAGAAAACAGAACAGAACGTGATGACGGCGCATCCTAATCGTCGTGGTGCAAACACACGTACACAAACTGCTTCTGTACATTCAACATATGAGAAACTGATATGAACTTTGCAACTTTAAAAATTAATCAGCAGCAATGGCGTGCCGCAGGACAACGTCTTATTGAAATGGCGATTGCAGAGTTTCTATACGAAGAAATTATTGAAGTTAAAGCATTGTCAGCAGGGCGTTATCGTTTAGATTTAGGCAATCGTCAGTATGAGTTTCAAGGAAATCAATATCTACTCGGACACTGGAATATTCAGGAAGCTTCGGTACGTGATGTGACTCATAGTCAGGAAAATGATCAACCTGCTTGGAACTTACATGAGTTTATTGTGGCAATGTCTGACAGTTCTAATGTTAAGCCATTTACCAAAGCGTATTTGATCAAAGAAATGAATAATACTTGGCTGGCAGAAGCACATTTGTTCAATGAAACACGTTTGCCAAGTATAGCGGTTTTGACAGAGCCACATTACAAAGTTGAAGGCATGCTACGTGGTCATCCTTGGCTCATCATGAGTAAAGGGCGTATGGGTTTTGGTTATGATGATTATTTAAGCGCTGCACCAGAGCTTTCACCTGAAGTTAAAGTGTTGTGGTTAGCCGTACATCGTGATTTAGCAGAGTATCGAAGTACTGAAGATTGGAGTGCCTGCGGTTTATATCAACATGAATTTGATGCCAATGAACTACAGCAGTTCATCAATATTCTCCAAGAAAAAAACCTAGATCCACAAAATTACTTTTTGATTCCCGTACATGCTTGGCAATGGCATCAATGGCTTGTTCCGACTTATGCCAATGAGATTGTGGATCAGAAAATTATTGAGTTAAATATCAGCCAAGATAGCTATGTGCCGATGCAATCAATCCGCACATTATGCAATACGTCAAACCTACAACGCCATTACATTAAGTTGCCTGTCAGTATTTTTAATACCGCTGTTTATCGTGGATTACCCTCAAAGCGTAATCTAGCAGCTCCAGCAGTGACCGCATGGTTAAAAAGAATTCATCAACAAGATCAAGACTTACAAAATACAGGTGTGATTTTCTTAGGTGAAGTTGCGACTTTAACTATCCATCAGCCGTGTTTTGACCGCATTGACGGTGCACCGTATCAATTTAAAGAGCTGTTCGGTTGTTTATGGCGTGAAAGTGTTGATCGTTATGTTGATCCATCTCATCAAGTGTTATCTCAAGCAGCATTGTTACACCGTGATATTTCAGGTCAATCGATCCTGAGCGTGTTGATCCAAGCATCAGGTTTAAGTCCTTTGGATTGGTTAGCACAATTTGCTCAAGTAAGCATGAGTCCATTATTACTTTGCTTATATCGTTATGGTTTAGCATTTTCACCACACGGTGAGAACACAATGTTGGTACATGAAAATGGTGTGCCGAAAGCAATGGTATTAAAAGACTTCATTGACGACATCAATTTAGTGGATGAGGATTTTCCTGAGTTAACTCAGTTACCATCTGAAGCAGATTTATTACTCCGTCACGAAGCGACCGATCTAAGCCATTTTATTTTCACAGGTCTGTTCATGGTGCATTACCGTTATATCTGTAATGTGTTCTTGCAAGACTATCCTGAATATTCTGAGCTTGATTTTTGGCAGACCATTTCCAACACGATTGTTGAGTTTAACCAAAAACATCCAGAACTGGCTGAACGTGCTGATAAATTCGCCATGCTGCGTCCAAGTTACACCAAAATTTGTCTAAACCGTGTACGTCTATTTACCACAAGTTATAACGATGAAGCAGAACGTCCTGTTCCTGTCTTCCTTGATCCTATTGCAAATCCAGTTAGCCCAGAAACATTGAAAACATGGGCAGAACAACCACGCCAAGCTAAAGCGGGCTAATTTTATTCGTCATTTTATAGGTTCGATATGAAAACTATCTCTCAGCAATTACCAGATTATTTTGAATACTTTGAAGATGGTACACAGTACTACTTACGCCAAGTGCAATATCCACAGGATATTCCTTTATTACATCAATGGATGCATGAGCCACATGTAATTCCTCAGTGGCAGTTAAATAAATCGGAACTAGAGTTACAAGTTTACTTCGACAAAATGTTAGCAGATGACCATCACCGTTTATTAATCGTTGGAATTGATGGCAAAGATGTGGGCTATACCGAAATTTATGAAGGTAAACGAGATCGTTTAGGCCGTTATTACGATGGTGATGACAATGATCTCGGTTGGCATCTCCTGTTTGGTGACAAATCTGTGTTTGGCAAAGGCTTCTTGCGACCAACCATTCGGTTACTCAGCTTTTACATTTTTGAACATTCGAAAGCTAAAAAAATTGTGGGTGAGCCAGATCATACCGTTAAACCATATGCAGCAGTAGTGGCAGAGCTTTGTTATGAAAGCCAACGTTTAATACCGATGCCTGAAAAAACAGCGATGTTGTACTACTGCTTCAGAGAAACTTTCTATAACAAGTTTGGGGATTATTACCAAACATCACAACAACAGCTAGCTAATCAGCCAGCCAAACTCCTGAGTGTTACATGAGCTTATATATCAATGAAATGCATATCTTAGACATGCGCTTTGCGGCGAATGTCTCTGTTGCAGAATTTGAACAATGGTTAGCACGGATTCAGCACTATTTCGAACATCAGCGAAATTTTGTGTTGATCATGCAAACCGATGCAAATACAGAATTTCCGGAGGAATATAGAGCAATCCAAGGCAAATGGTATAAGCAATATAAACAAGATTTTTACCAATATTGTTTGGGTTTTGCTCGTATTGCTCAAGATGAAGAAGATCGTATTCGATTGGATACACCAGCTCTGCACAAAGCTTGGCATGTTCCATATTTTGTGAGCGTAGATAAAGCTGAAGCCACACAATGGGCTTTGCAGAGGTATTTATGAATCAAAATTCATTAAATATTCAGAAAGTCTCAGCCTTGAGCCTGAGTGTCGTGGTGGTTTTATATCTCGCGCATGCCTTACCACTGTATTTTTATAATGTGGCCTTACCTGCGATTCTGCGTCATCAAGGCGTAGATTTACGTTGGATTGGCATGTTGTCGCTGCTCTATATTCCTTGGGCATTCAAGTTTTTTTGGGCACCACTAATTGATCGTTTTTATTTCAAAAAACTCGGTAAACGTAAAACTTGGCTTTTGTTTACGCAAATAGCTTTGGTGTTGGGGGTCGTTGCTTTGGCACTTACCCAATTCGATTACGGTCTTGGTGTATTTGTTATTGTCGGTTTATGGATTTCAACTTTTGCTGCAACTCAAGATATCGCAATTGATGGCTATACGGTCGAAACCTTTTCAGAATCTGAGTATCGACTAGGCAGTATGGCGCAAAGTATAGGTGTTGCGCTTGGCAGTATGGTTGGTGGAGCAGCAACTTTATGGCTGTATGAGCTTTATGGTTGGCAAACTGCACTGATTTCCTTAGCCGCTATGACAGCATTGACGATGTTGGCTATTTTCCAGATTAAAGAAAAATCAAATGTAGAGAAAATCTCAAAACAGCCGCCAAGTCTGATCCGTGCATTTAAACGTCCAGAAATGTTATGGGCATTAGCCTTGATCGTATGTTATCGAATTGTCGAAGCACCGGCTATGGCGATGCTGAATCCGATGCTGATTGATCAGAAATGGTCGTTGTCACAAATCGGCGTGCTGATGTCTGTAATAGGTGCAGGGATTGGATTATTAGCCGCTGTTTCAGCTGCATTTTTATTAAAAAAAATAGCCGCAACACAATTGCTGATCTGGGCTGGTTGGGCACGCAGTTTGGTTTACGCCTTGTTGGGTGTTGCAGTTTTACTCAGTTGGTTGAATCAATGGCATTTACTTCTTGGTGGCTTTGTCATTGTCATTCTTGCCATCCGCTATATCGCAATGACAGCCTTATATGCACATTTCATGCAGACCAGCTCCAAAGAACAAGCTGGTACTGATTTTACGATTTTAGTTTGCTTCGAACTATTGGTTTATTTTATTGGCGGTGCAGTCTCAGGTTTCTTAGCCAAAGCATTTGGTTATGGAAACTTCTATCTCATTCTCGCAGTTTCATCTGTTTTAAGCGTGTTGCTTAGTCAACTGCTTATTCGCAAAGCAAAACAAACGCAACAACTCATCTAGGGGTCATTTATGAAAGTTCGTTCACTTTCGACATCATTAACACTGCTCAGCTTGGCGATCAGTACGCAACTTTATGCTCAAAATGTCGAGCAGACTTCAACCGTAAATCAACTGGCACCGATTGTTATGACAGCAACTCGTTCAGCTCAAAGTATCGCTGAGATTGCGGGAACTGTTTACAGTATTAGCCAAGAAGACATTGCAAAACAAGCTGCTGCTGGTAAAAGTACCGCAGATATTTTAGGACTGTTGGTTCCATCTTTAACACCAAGTTCAGGTACGACCAGTAACTATGGGATGACCATGCGTGGTCGTACAGTGCAATATATGATTGATGGTGTTCCGCAAACGGGCTCACGCGATAGTTCACGCCAATTAAATAGCATTAGCCCAGACATGATCGAACGTGTTGAAGTCGTGTCAGGTGCAAGTAGTATTTATGGTGCAGGTGCTACAGGTGGGATCATCAATATCATCACCAAAAGAGGTTCGGGTGATGGTGTAAATTTTGAAACCAAACTCGGCGTTACTTCAGGTGATAATTTCAAAAGTGATGCTTTAGCTTATGAAGCGTTTCAGTCTGCATCATTTAACCAAGGGGATTGGAGTGGTTTTATAGGTGCTAGCTATACACAACGCGGTGAAATTCAAGATAGTCGAGGTGATCGTGTAGGTCCAGAAGTTGCACAAACAGATCGTCAAGATACTGAAACTGTAGATGTGAATGGTCGTTTAAGCTGGCAGTTGGCAGATAAGCAAAAATTAAGTATCGGTGCGCAATACTATAACGATGAGCAGGACAGTGAATATGGCGCTGATTATGGTCCAGGCTTATCTGTTTTACTTCTAGGGGCAAAACCTAGTCAAAAAGCTGTAAAAGGTTTAGAGCTTGATACTCAACCACGTACTAAGCGCAGTGCAGTAAATGCACAATATGAAAATCAGGATTTTCTTGGTCAGACTGTAAATGCAGAGGCGTATTATCGTACTGAAAAAGGGCGATTCTTCCCAAGTGCAAATGCTTTAGCACATGCATCCATTCCAGGTGGAAGAACATTTATTGTTACCCAATCAGAAACAGATATTGATGTTTTTGGTGCTCGTTTAGCACTTCAAAGTAAACTCAATCTGGCAGAACGTGCATTAAATCTAACTTATGGTGTGGATTACGATAAGGAAAATGGCAAACAAACAGCACAACTTTATGATCTAAATACTTTTATCAGTAGTAATGGTCTAAAGTTTAAGCCCCTAAATAATTATGCTTTTGGTCCTGAGGTAGATACTGAAAAGCTTGGTTTCTTCTTACAAAGTCAATTTGAAGCAACTGATCGCTTAAATCTACAAGCAGGTATTCGTCATGAGCGCATCGATAGTGATGTTAAAGACTCAGTTCCATATTCTGAAGCAATGGTTGCCGATTTCGTTCCAACATACCAAGCTAAAACCTTAAAAGGTGGTTCAGTTAAGCATGATGCAACACTCTTTAATGTAGGCGCACTTTATCATTTAACTGATGCACAACAGGTGTTTGCAAATTTCTCGCAAGGTGCAAATTTACCTGATGTACAACGTATGCTAAGAGATGTCCCTGCAAAATTTGTCGTAAGTAACCAAACAATTGATCCAATCAAAGTAAATAGTTTTGAGCTGGGCTGGCGTCTACAAGATGATGCGTTAAGCACAGGGATCACTGCGTTTTATAACAAATCTGATAAGTCATTGAAATTTGGTCCTCCAAGTTTTGCAATTGAAGTTATTGATACAGATGAACGCGTGTATGGTATTGAAGGTAATGTCAAATATACCGTTTCAGATGATTGGAATGTAGGTGGGACTTTAGCTTATACACGTGGTCAGTTCAAAAACTCAAATGGTAAATGGCAAGAGTTAGATGCAATTCGTGTAGCACCTTTGAAAGCAACGGTTTATTCAGACTGGCAATTCAATGATGGTTTAGGTTTACGAGTACAAGCTTTGGCTATTGATGGTACGGATGAAGCACGTAAAGATGCGATTGCGAATGGTAGTACTCGTCCTCCAGCAGAAATCAAAGGTTTTGCAGTGATGGATGTGATTGCCAATGCAAAAGCAGGTCCAGGAACTTTAGGTTTTGGTGTATATAACGTGTGGAATACGGACTATAAGTCTGTTTATAGCCAAGCAGTTTCAACGGTTTACGGCGATATTTCGAGCTTGGCTGCTCAAGGTCGTACCTATGGTTTGAGCTACACTCTCAAGTACTAATCTTATCCAGAAGGCATCTTTTAGATGCCTTTTCTTTTGATGAATACTACCTATGCAACAAAATTTTAAATTATTGGCTTGGGCAACTCTAGCCAACGGTACTTGTTTTTCAATGATTTTACCTTTACTTGCCCCATTAATTCGTGAGCTTGGCTTAACAGAAGTACAGGGCGGAGTAATTGTTTCAGCGGGTGCAATTTGTATGGCGATTGCATCTATTCTGATTGCCAGAGGAGAAAAAATACAGACTCCTTATCAATTAATGAATTATGGTTTCTGGGGCATGACCATTACTTGGGCTATATTTACAGCGATTCTTTATTGGGGAATACAACAAACATTACCCGTAATGATAGTTTTTGCTTTGTTGGTGATTAGTCGAGCAAGTACTGGTGGTTTTATGGCTATGCCACAAATAGGTCTACAAAGTTATGTCATGCAACATGTCACAGAGGAACAACAACGCAGTCAAAAAATGGCAATGTATGGTGCGATGAATAGTTTAGGTATGATCGTCGGCCCATTTCTAACTTCAGTGTTATTGTTCGGTGGAATTTTATTGCCAATGTGGATTGCAGTTATTTTATTGGTGATTTTTAGTTTGATTATCACAATGTATTTTAAACATGATGAGGGTAAACAAAACACAATATTGGATCAAAAACGGCCTGTAAAAATAGAGCATTCATTTTCATTAAAACCAGCTATTCCTTGGCTTATTTTAGGATTTACTACCTATATGGCTATCGTGACGCTCAATATGACGGCAGGTTTTTATATTCAAGACCATTTTCATTTAAGCTCACAACAAAGTGCGATTTATTTTTCCCAATGTATGCTCATTGTTGGTTTTAGCTTAGTGATTACTCAGATCCTGATTGTAAAAGTACTTCATTTAAAACTGAAAGCTTTGGTATTGGTGGGTACGTTTAGCATGGTTATTGGACTCATCCTATCTTTAAGTGCAATCCATATTTGGATGTTTCAAATAAGTTATTTATTTTATGGGGTCGGAGTGGCAAGCCTTTTGCCTGCATTTACCACAGGGGCGGCTCAATCTGTTACGCAAGCTGCTCAAGTCAAAATGGCAAGTATTTGTACAGCTACTCAAGCGATTGGTCTCATTGTGGCGCCTTTACTGAGCACTTTTCTATATCAGTTCGGCATTCACTTACCTTTTTATTTACTCTTAATATTGATGGTCACAGTGGCGGTCTACTTGTTGATCATATCCTATTCAAATCAGAATACGATGATAAGCAATAAGGTTAACTCCTAAATCAAATATGCTTGAAAAACAGAGAATATTAAATTTTTATGATTGCAGTCTCGTAATCAATTCTTAGATGATTATTTTTAGTTGGACGTTTGATCTAGGCGTATGGATATTCATTCTGCAGTTTATTCACATTTTCTATCCAAGGGGACTGAACCGTACCGGGTTTGTCGGAGAGTCAATATTCTGAGAGACTACCCCGATGACAAAATTAAAATATACCCCTGAAATCAGAGAAAAAGCGGTTCAATTACTAATTGAATCTGAAAAAGATTATCCTTCTACTTGGGCTGCAATCACAGCAATTGCGCCTAAGATTGGTTATACTCCTGAAACACTTCGTGCCTGGCATCAAAAGCATTTAGATCAGCAAAATCCGGTGGTGTTTCAAAAAGTATGCTGGCATTAAACGAATCCATTATTGATATAAAAGAACACTAAATCAAAGGCTTTGAAATGATTTTCAAGCTTTTTGGAGAAGTTGCAGC
>NZ_JBBCWZ010000075.1:0-13296 GCF_037145695.1 Acinetobacter sp. USHLN143 | reverse complement strand
GTAATATAGTCCATGAAAAAGCCTTGCTCTGAAATGTTTTGTCTTCGTAACCAAGATATTACAGATGCTAAGGCTTTTTTTTATTTATTTTTTATGTCGAACTCAGGTTAAGTACCACGCCGAAACATTACATCAGCCCGGTTGAGTCCGATCGTTTTCATCTGGATTAGAACTTCTCCTGCGGCTGGTAAAGCCACAGGAAGTGTTTCTAATGTCAGAACATCTGTATCTCCAATAGAATTGAAGCGCCAAGTCTTGGCCTGAAGTGCGTTAAATGACATCAATAACTACCTTAATATTGGCAGAACGATCTTGAACAGCATCATGAGCCTCAATCGCTTGGTCTAGAGTAAAATGACGAGGATCAACAAGAGGACGCAGTTTACCTTCCTCAACGAGACGAGTAGCGATCTTAAGGACATCACCATGATGAGAACGGCGATTGCCTGTTAACATCGGCAATAGGACGAATACGCCAGACAGTGTGGCACACCGTAGGGATGAACTCGCTAAATGATGATTACCAAATGCAGCACAGCTGGTAATGTGGCCATAGTGAGTTGTCATGGAAAGTGAAGCTTCGAGTACTGGACCGCCCACAGTGTCGTAAACAATGTTAAAACCTTGACCCTCAGGGCTTGCAGCAATAATGTCATCGGAAGATGCTGTTGTGTAATCGAGAGGTGTTGCACCGAGTTCTGAAATCAGTGATTGATCAGCTGTACGACCAGTCGCCCAAACATTTGCATCAAGTGCTTTTGCAAGCTGAACAACCATATAACCAACGCCACCAGCACCACCCTGAACCAGTACAGTTTGCCCTGGTTGGACCTTCGCATTATCCACTAAACCTTCCCAAGCGGTGAGGAACGTCAATGGTAGTACTGCTGCCTCGCGCATAGAGATATTGCGTGGCTTTAATGCGATCAAATCAGCATCTGCTACAACATATTCTGCTAAAGATCCTTGAAGACCACGAACGCCACCTATCAGACCGTAAACTTCATCTCCGACGTTGAAGTGGGTGACACCTTCACCAACAGCAGTTACAACCCCAGCCATATCCGTTCCCAACACGGCAGGAAGCTCTGGCATAGCATATGGTGCTTCACCAAGACGAATTTTATAATCAATAGGGTTTACACCACTAGCATGAATACGTACTAGAACTTGCCCAGCCTCTGGTTGAGGTATAGGGAGTTCTACACGTTTAAATTCATGATCACCAAAATTTTCTAGGATAAGAGCATTCATCATCTTATTCATAATTGTTCCTTATTCTTAACTGGGGGATGATGTGCACAGTATCAAAGTAAAATAATCCAATAAATGATATTTATAGGATTTAATAATTCCTAAATAATGAATAATAAATATCATCCGCTCACTAAAAATATTCTAGTACAGTCTGTAAAGGCAGTTTAATCTAAACTGTCGGTAGTATTTTCAAGGCTTGAAACGTTCAAAATATCTACAAAGTGGCTAAAATTTGAAACATAATTCTAAAAGGTCACAGCATTACAAAGAACATGAGACAAAATAAAAAATGGGAGCTAAAAGTCCCATTTTTTTTGTGACTTTCGCATAAGCTCTATGATGTTAATTTAAAAAAACTAAAAACAGGGATAGAAAATTTTCGCTAAAGATCTTTTTAATTTTCGATTTATAAAAATTATTGCTTTTTTTATACTATGGGGTACTATAGTATTAATGCTAGCAAATAAGGAGGTCTGATGCCTAATCAGGTTGAAGACAAAAAAAAGATTCTTCTACGCGTCAGAAAGATCAAAGGTCAGACGCAAGCGATTGAAAAAGCGTTAGAAGACAATGTGGAATGTGGTGCAATTCTGCAACAAATATGCTCTGTGCGTGGTGCTATTAATGGTTTGATGAATGAAATGTTGGAGGTTCATTTAAAGGACACTTTAGTATCAGGTGAAACCACAGAACAACAACGAAAAGAAGAATTGGCTGAAATCGCCAAGATTCTAAAATCATATTTAAAATAGATCTGTATAAGGAATTATTCCATGAAGTCACGTGCTGCTGTTGCGTTTGGTCCTGGTCAACCTCTTCAAATTGTTGAAGTTGATGTTGCACCACCAAAGAAAGGTGAAGTATTAATTAAGATCTCCCATACCGGTGTGTGTCATACAGATGCATTTACTTTGTCTGGCGATGATCCTGAAGGTGTTTTTCCGGCTATTCTCGGGCATGAAGGTGCTGGTGTTGTAGTTGAGGTTGGTGAAGGCGTGACTAGCGTCAAACCAGGTGATCATGTTATTCCACTTTACACTGCTGAATGTGGCGAGTGCGTATTCTGTAAATCTGGAAAATCGAACTTGTGTATTTCCGTTCGCGAAACTCAAGGTAGAGGCGTAATGCCAGATGGTACCACTCGTTTTTCCTACAATGGTCAACCGATTTACCACTATATGGGCTGCTCAACGTTCAGTGAATACACTGTAGTGGCAGAAGTATCATTGGCTAAAATCAATCCTGAAGCCAATCACGAACATGTCTGCTTACTGGGTTGTGGGGTAACAACGGGTATCGGTGCAGTACATAACACGGCTAAAGTACAAGAAGGTGATAGTGTTGCGGTCTTTGGTTTAGGTGGTATTGGTCTGGCAGTCGTACAAGCCGCACGTCAAGCTAAAGCAGGGCGTATTATTGTGGTTGACATGAATCCAGATAAATTTGCGCTGGCAAAAGAGTTTGGTGCAACGGACTTCTTGAACCCTAAAGATTACGATAAACCAATCCAGCAAGTCATTGTCGAAATGACTGGCTGGGGTGTAGATCATTCATTTGAATGTATTGGTAACGTGAATGTGATGCGTGCAGCCCTTGAAAGTGCACACCGTGGCTGGGGACAATCCGTAATTATTGGTGTAGCTGGCGCAGGTCAGGAAATCTCTACCCGTCCATTCCAACTGGTTACTGGTCGTAAATGGCTAGGTTCTGCCTTTGGTGGGGTAAAAGGTCGTACGCAACTTCCAGGAATGGTTGAAGATGCCATGAAAGGTAAAATTCAATTAGAACCATTTGTGACACATACGATGGGCTTGGATCAGATCAATGAAGCCTTTGATCTAATGCATGAAGGTAAGTCAATTCGTACTGTAATTCATTACGAATAATTCCGTCAGACCTTATACTTTTCCATGCATGTGAATCATGAATGACATGCATGGAATCCTCTAAAACGGCACATCATCTGTAAAACAGATCTATCTATGTATCCATCATGTATAGGTTCAACAAACCTACCTACATTTTAAATCTTTATCAGTATTCTCTGTGGAGAATGTCAGACTCTTTGTTTACTCGATTTCTCATGAAGTCTTGCTCAACATAGGTAATTGATTATGGAAATAATTGAGAAACATGCTTCTTTTGGTGGATCGCAAGAAGTGTATCGCCATCAGTCAATAGCATTAAACTGTTCAATGAAATTCTCAATATATCTGCCACCTCATGACAAAGATGAGCGGTTGCCAGTGTTATATTGGTTATCAGGATTGACTTGCAACGAACAGAACTTTATTACTAAAGCCGGAGCACAAAAGTATGCGGCTGAACATAAAGTCATTATTGTTGCACCAGATACCAGCCCACGTGGAGAGGATGTACCAGATCATGCAGATTATGATTTAGGCCAAGGCGCAGGATTCTATGTGAATGCAACACAAGCACCCTGGTCGCAGCATTTCAAAATGTATGATTATATTGTGGAAGAGCTCAGAAATCTGATTGACCTGAATTTTCCGACCAATCAAGTCCAAAGTATTATGGGTCATAGCATGGGTGGTCATGGTGCATTAGTAATTGGATTAAAAAATCCTGAGCTGTATAAAAGTATTTCTGCTTTTGCACCAATTGTTGCACCTAGCCAAGTACCTTGGGGGAAAAAGGCTTTTACACACTACCTAGGTGAAACCGAAACTTTATGGAAAAGCTATGATGCGATTGAATTAATCAAAAACGCTGAAGTTCATTTACCTATTTTAGTCGATCAAGGAACAGCTGATGATTTTCTTGAAGAACAGTTAAGGCCTAAGCTTCTTAGTGATATTTGTTTGGAACAAGAATATCCTCTGACACTTAACCTAAGAGAAGGGTATGACCATAGCTATTACTTTATTGCGAGCTTTATAGAGAAACATATAGAGTTTCACAGCAAATTCCTAGCTAAATAACTTTCATAGATATGAGGATGTACAATATTGTTCTTGAATGCTTCTTGAGCAATATAATTTCCAGATGAAGAGGTCAGCTTATAAATCTAAGGTAGAGTCAATTGATCCTTATATAAATAAGATTGAATTTAATCATCTCATATCTTGATTTTTTGATTCAAATGTTAATGATATTAACTTGAATAAATTCATAGCATTATGTCGAAATAAAAACCTAAATTTTGGCTCAGCTATGGGAATTTTTTTTAACTTTTATACAACAAAACTTTCTGACATGCATACATTAGCAATGTCAGAATCAGTTTGAATTATAATCAATTATGGAGTTTTAGTCATGCTTAAAACAGCTTTATATGTCCGTCTTGAAGCTAAACCGGGTAAAGAAGACGAAGTGGAAGCTTTTCTTAAAGCCGGTTTACCTATTGTCATGGAAGAACCTGCGACAGTTGCGTGGTTTGGCCTACGTCTTGGACCTACAACATTTGGTATTTTTGATGCATTTCCTGATGAGGCGGGTCGCCAAGCGCATTTATCTGGCAAGGTTGCAGCTGCTTTGATGGCTCAGGCCGAAGAGCTATTTTCAGAGCCACCATCTATTGAAAAAGTAGATGTTTTGGCGAGTAAACTACCAGCTTAAACCGATGCTTAAATGTATGAGGGTGCTGTCTGAAATTTTGAATGAAAGGCAGCACTTTAACGCTTTGAGGTTTGTCATAGGCTTTTTATTCAAGTTGGGCTACTTTATTTATTGGCTTAATCTCATCATTTACATGGGTCAATATCCAAAACAGGGTAAATAAACGAATGCAACTATTTACATGCTTTATATTGAACCAATCTATCTAATTTACTGTCACATTTGTACATCTGCTAAACCGTGCCAATCTGCTTTTAAAATATTTAATCATTGCTATTTTGTATGAGCCATTCACTGTTTCAGCCAATGCGTTCACAACCATGTCAGTAGTCATACGTGTTGATACCTTTCATCCAACAATCGCTCGTGAAAATACATCAATAATAAAAGCGGTATAGAACAAGCCTGAATTTGTTTAACCATCACTAAAGTTGCAAGCTGAAATAATTTTTATAAAAATAGACGACTGGTCTATTTTTATGTATAGTTAGCACATGGTGTAGGCAAAAGCCGTAGTGTTGTCCGATTTTTTAAAAGTTTATTTGATGAATAACGGTGGTTTTTCAAATCAATTAACTGATCATTCTAGGATAAAAATATGCTGAATTTTAACTTTTATAATCCGACCCGCATTATTTTTGGTGGCGATACAATAGCTAAAATCAATGACTATGTGCCTACAGAAGCAAAAGTATTAATGTTGTTTGGTGGTGAAAGTGCACGTAAGAATGGTACTTTAGCTGAAGTGCGTGAAGCATTAGGTGCAAGAGAAATTCATGAATTTGGCGGAATTGAGCCGAATCCGAGTTATGAAACCCTCATGAAAGCTGTAGAGCTGATTCGTGAACAAAAGATTGATTTCTTGATGGCTGTCGGTGGTGGATCGGTAATCGACGGTACTAAATTTATTGCAGCAGCAGTCAATTATACAGGGGATACATGTGAGATTTTAGAAACCCATGGTAATAAAATTACCCAAGCTTTGCCTTTTGCGAGTGTACTCACCCTTCCGGCAACTGGTTCAGAAATGAATAGCGGTGGGGTAGTAACCAGAAAATCGACCCAAGCCAAATTGTCATTTAGCAGTCCCTATGTTTTTCCGCAATTTTCCGTACTTGATCCGAATAAAACTTTTAGCTTGCCGACGCGCCAGTTGGCTAATGGCGTGGTCGATGCATTTATTCATGTCATGGAACAGTACTTAACTCACCCTGTGAATGCACACGTACAAGATCGTTTTGCCGAAGGTCTATTGCAAACTTTGATTGAGATTGGACCGAAAATCTTGGAAGATTCAGCAGATTATGACACGCGTGCGAATTTGATGTGGGCTGCTAGCATGGCACTGAATGGGCTAATTGGAGCTGGTGTACCACAAGATTGGTCAACCCATTTGATTGGACATGAGCTCACGGCTTTATATGGTATTGATCATGCTCGTACCTTGGCCATTGTGTTGCCGTCCAATCTACAAGTGCGTCGTCAAGAGAAGCGAGAAAAATTACTACAGTATGCAGCTCGTGTCTGGCAGATTGTCGAAGGTGATGAAGAACAACGTATTGATACTGCTATTGCTCGTACTCGAGCCTTCTTTGAGCAACTTGGATTGCCGACTCGTCTTAGCGATTATGGACTGGGGGAGACAGATATTGAGATCATCATTACGCAACTTAAATCACATAATCTTACACAGCTAGGCGAACATAAAAATGTTTCATTAGAGATCAGTCGCCAAATTCTCGAGATGAGCATCTAAGCTAAATGCGCGTATCTGGCATGCTCTGACCCTGTAACAATGCTCCTCAATCATGAAAATTATCGGAGAAATAACATGAAAATTTTAATCGTTTTAACTTCACATGATCAACTTGGCAATACTGGTAAGAAAACAGGTTTCTGGCTAGAAGAACTTGCTGCACCGTATTACACCTTTATTGACTCTGGTGCTGAAGTTACGCTGGCGTCGCCTCAAGGTGGGCAGCCACCACTAGATCCGAAAAGTAATTTAGCCGATGCTCAAACTGAAACCACTCATCGTTTTGAAGCAGATCCAACTGCAATGCAAGCATTGGCACAGACACATAAACTTAGCGAAATTTCTGTAGCTGATTATGATGCAGTGTTTTATCCAGGCGGGCATGGCCCATTGTGGGATTTAGCAGAAGATCCGATTTCAATTTCTCTGATTGAACAGGCGATTCAGTCTGGCAAACCTGTTGCAGCAGTGTGTCATGCCCCGGGTGTTCTTCGTCATGTGAAAGCGAGTAATGGAGCGCCCTTAGTTAGCGGTAAATTAGTGACTGGTTTCACCAATACTGAGGAGGCCGCTGTAGGTTTGACTGAAATTGTACCATTTTTAGTCGAAGACATGCTTAAACAAAACGGTGGTCATTATTCTAAAGTTGATGATTGGCAAGTACATGTTCAAGTAGATGGCTTGCTGGTTACTGGACAAAATCCAGCATCTTCTGCTGCAACTGCCTCAGCATTACTTCAATTGTTGAAATAAAGAGTAGCTAGTGTCTGTTGTGGTGCTTAGCAGTGAATAAACTTCTGACTCTGAGCAACTGGCGCAATAAGCAAAATAACCCTCCCTTAATGGTGAAGGGCCTGAGTTAATAGCTTTCCTTCCTTTATTTTTTCTATATACAGGAAGGAAGGGTATTTTTTTAATTTAGATCAATTAAGTCATGATGACTTGGATACAATGAAATGAAAGACAGCAAACTATTTCAAAACTTAAGCTTAGGCCCTTATGTTTTGCAAAACCGTATTGTATTGCCACCATTAACGCGGTCGCGCAGTACTCAGCCAGGGAATATTCCAAATGAACTGATGGCAACCTATTATCAACAGCGTACCGGTGCAGGATTTATGGTCACCGAAGGTACGCAAATCGAGCCACGTGGTCAAGGCTATGCTTGGACACCCGGTATTTACAGCTCTGAACAGATTGCTGGATGGCGTAAAGTGACGGAAGCAGTGCATGCTAAAGGAGGCATTATTTTTGCACAACTTTGGCATGTTGGGCGTGTTTCACATACATCTTTGCAACCCAATCATGCATCACCGGTCGCGCCCTCGGCTATTAGGGCTGATAGTAATGTTAAAGTCTTTATTGAGACCGGGCCCAATGCAGGTGCCTTGGCTGATCCTTCAATGCCACGTGCTTTAAGCAATGCAGAAGTTAAAGAATTAGTGCAACTCTATGCTCAAGCAGCACGCAATGCCTTGGCTGCTGGTTTTGATGGGGTTGAAATTCATTGTGCAAATGGTTATTTGGTGAATCAATTTATCTCTGCACATAGTAACCACCGTGAAGATGAATATGGTGGATCACTAAACAATCGTTTGCGTTTTTTACGTGAAGTAGTAGAGGCAGTTGCTGAGGTGGTTGGTGCAGATCGTTTAGGAGTGCGTTTTGCCCCGCTATTTGAAAGTACAGAGGAAGATCGTGTTTACATGGGGTTGGTTGAAGATGATCCACATGTGACTTATATTGAAGCCATAAAAATACTTGAAGAAGTTGGGATTGCCTATTTATCGATTGCAGAAGCTGATTGGGATAATGCACCAGAACTTCCTCATGATTTTCGTAGAGATGTCAGAGACACTTTCAGTGGTCGGATTATTTATGCAGGTCGATATACGGCAGAAAGAGGGACTCGAATTTTAGAGGCAGGGCTGGCCGATTTAATTGCATTTGGACGCCCATTTATTGCGAATCCAGATTTACCCGATCGCATCGCCAATGGTTGGCCATTGAATGCAGTAGATGCAAGTACTATGTATGGTGGGGCGGAAAAAGGCTATATTGATTATCCAGCTTACGCAGATTAATCTCGACTAAGTGAGTTATTTTGCCAACCTTTGTGGTTGGCAAAATAAGAACTTAGGATTGCTGTTGCCAGCATAACTTCTTCTTAAAACAAATTCTTAAAATTTTTTAGCTGTGTAATGAGCCAACCTGCCAGTGGGAAAGAAATCAGTTGCGTTACTGGCACTAATACTATGACTTCAATCAACACCATCATCGGGAAACTTTGATGCTCAGTAATTGGCTTTAATAAAGTGAGTACCAGTAATAGTGTGGGATATAAGCCTAAATATCCGACTAAAATACGAGTCATGAGGGCTTTAGGAGGAGAATTCATTGTGCGCTATACTCATAGATTGTTAATTGATCTAATAGCAACACATTAATAAGTAATCATTGGACTGCTATTATTAATTATGTAATTGATATTTAATTTAATTTTTATGAATCTTCACCTTTTAATAGAAATTTAGTTGCTCTCAGAGCTTGATGTAATGGTGTTTTATCTTTTTGCAACTTACTCAGTAATGCTGCACCTAACCACATTTGGTAAAGTACTTGTGCCAAAGTCGAGGCCTCGGTATCTGCTTGGATAGATTGATCCTGTTTACCCAAATCAATTAAAGCAGCAATCCGTTGGATTACATCATCGACGCCAGCGGACATAATGGAGCGCATATCTTCGGATAGATCGGCAACTTCTGCGGCAAGTTTCACAATTAAACAGCTATCCGCCCAACCACACTGTGTTTTAGGATCTTCTATCCATAAATTAAAATACTCAATCAGCTTTTGATAAGGGGATTTATCACTACGCCATACATCATTTAAACGGACTTGGTAATTGTCTACATAATGCTGTACCAATTCACATCCGAAAGCTTCCTTAGATTGGAAATAATGATAAAACGAGCCTTTAGGGATCTCACAGCTCTGTAAAATTTCCTGTAATCCTACACCGGTAAAACCTTTATGCAAAATCAGGTCTGAACTGGTGTTAAGAATGTGTAAGCGCTTCGCTTCAGACTTTTTAATAGGAGTAGGCTTCATATTAATTATTTACTCTATTGTAAAAAAATAGACCAGTCGTATTGTTTTTTATTATAACTCATCTACAATGGATGTAAAGAAATTTTAATCTTAATTTTTAATTGTGAAGAGAAATACTTCTAAATAAAACATGGAGTTATATGTGTGAAAACAGTTATTAATCAACGCATCGTTTTAGCTAAACGGCCAGTGGGTGAGCCAAAACACAGCGATTTTCGTATTGAGCAAGTTGAGCTCAATGAACTTAAACAAGGCGAGATATTGTTAAAAACCATTTACTTGTCACTCGATCCTTATATGCGTGGTCGCATGAGTGATGCTCCTTCATATGCAGCACCGGTTGAAATTGGTGAAGTGATGGTCGGTGGAACAGTCAGTCAAGTGGTGGCCTCTAAAAACCCAAAATTCAAAGAAGGCGAGTGGGTTCTTTCAGGAAATGGCTGGCAGGGCTACGCAATTTCTAATGGGACTGCATGTCAAAGCTTAGGTATGCAACCTGAACATCCATCTTGGGCATTGGGTATTTTGGGAATGCCAGGATTTACTGCTTATATGGGGCTGTTGGACATTGGTCAGCCTAAAGCCGGTGAAACTTTAGTCGTTGCAGCTGCAACGGGACCTGTTGGTGCTACGGTTGGACAGATTGGCAAACTTAAAGGTTGTCGCGTGGTTGGCATCGCAGGTGGGCCTGAAAAATGCCGTTATGCTGTAGAAGAACTCGGCTTCGATGCTTGTATCAATCATCATGATGAAAATTTTGCAGAACAATTACAACAAGCAGCTCCCAACGGTATTGATATTTATTATGAGAATGTCGGGGGTAAAGTGTTTGATGCGGTATGGCCATTGCTTAACTCTGCGGCACGTGTACCGGTGTGTGGTGTGGTTTCCCAGTATAACGCTACCGAGCAAGCACAAGGGCCAGACCGTTTACCGGGCTTTATTTCCACCCTTTTAAAAAAGCGTATTCGCATGCAAGGCTTTATTATTTTTGATGATTATGGCAGTCAGTATCCGGAATTCTATCAGCAAATGTCTGAATGGTTGAAAGACGGAAAAATCAAATATAAAGAGCATATGGTGCAAGGTTTAGATAACACGATCAATGCTTTCAATGGTATGTTGAAAGGCGAAAACTTTGGCAAAGTGGTTGTAAAAATTTAAAAAAATAGGAATTATCATGATCACACTACATCATTTAGATCAATCACGTTCTTTTCGCATTTTGTGGTTACTTGAAGAAATCAAGCAGCCCTATGAGCTGAAACGCTATTATCGTGACTCAAGCACGCATTTGGCCCCTGACTCTTTAAAAACCATTCACCCTTTAGGGAAATCTCCAGTATTGGAATGGGATGGCAAAATTATTGCAGAGTCGGGTGCGATCGTTGAGTTATTAATTCAGAAACTTGCGCCGCATTTAGCACCAGATATGGATGAACCTACCTATGTCGATTATCTACAGTGGATTCATTTCTCAGAAAGCTCTGCCATGCTGCCATTTTTATTAAAAACGTTTAATGCGATTGAAACCAAGCAGGGTACGAAGTTGGTATTTCTAGAAAATTATACTCAAGTTGAGTTCGATAAAGTATTTAGCCATTTAAATGAATATTTAAAAGATAAAGAATTTCTAGTGGCAGACCGTTTAACCGGTGCTGACTTTATGATGGGCTTTGGACTACATGCTTTAGTTTATCATATGGGACAAGGTGAAAACTATCCCCATATCCAACGTTACGTAGCAGGTTTAAGCCAACTACCTAGCTGGCAAGCCGCAGTACAAGTTGAACAAAATGGTGTGAAAAGTCAAAAATAGCAAGATTGTTTTTTTAAGGCAATTGAGAAAAAGAATCATGATTGACAAGTACATCTGGTTATAAAATAAGCTGACTGAACCGTACCGGGTTTGTCGGAGACCAACTTTCCTGAGATGAGAAGCATTGCTTCGCAAGACGTAGCGAAGCGTAGTGTTCCAATGAAAAAAGTAAAATATACCCCTGAAATCAGAGATAGAGCGGTTCAATTATTGATTGATTACCAAGACGGTATCTCAGGTGAATGACTTTACGTATATTCAAACAAATTCAGGCTGGGTCTATACCGCCTTTATTACTGATGTGTTCTCACGAGCAATTGTTGGATGGAAAGTATCAACACGTATGAATACAGATATGGTGCTCGATGCACTTGAGCAAGCATTACACGATTGAGGTATGCCAAGGAATGTGATTCATCATTCCGACAGGGGTGTGCAATATCTTTCGATTCGCTATACCAATCGTTTAGGAGCAGAAAATTTACGAGCATCAATCGGTACAATGGGAACTCATACGATAATGCTTTGGCTGAAACAGTGAATGGCTTATACAAAACAGAGATGATTGAATATTTAAAAGCAGATTGGCAAAGTTTAGCAGATGTACAACTTGCGACATTAAATTGGGTAGATTGGTTCAATAAAAAGCATGTACACAGTGCACTGGGTTATGTATCGCCTTTTGAGTTTGAAGCAATGTACTATGATAAGATTAATCCGTTAGGTCAGGTGGCCTAACTTAAATAAAAAAATCTCCGATAAATCCGGTAAGGTTCAAAATGCGATTTATTGCTTTTTTATGTAAAAAAAAGCAATATTTGTTTTATTGTTAAATTATAACAATTAGTATAAATACACCTATGATTTACAGATGAAAAAGGTAGTTAAATGAAATATTTTTTAAGTTTAACTTTGTTAGTTTTAGCAATGACTGGGTGTACTTCGAGTCCAAAGACTGAAACTTTACAAGATAAGGCTACAAGCAATACTTCAGCTGATACGCAGGTCCTTAAATTTTCTGGTCCGAATGGTTTATTAATTTTTCTGAAATCATCGGATAACTTTGAAACTGCTTTAATGACTGATAACTCAGGCATGGTATATCGTTTAAAGCAAACAGTTGCTGGTAGTGGTATTCGTTTAGCTAATAATAATGGAGTTTCAATTCACTTTAAACGTGGTGAAGGGGTTGTTGAATTTGTAAAAGATCAGCCAATCAGCATTACTGAAGTAAAATAATAAGGTTTAAACTTTAAGAGAACCCCACACCATAATCTGCATACCGAAAGTTGGACACTATTCCTTGAAATGTGGTCAAACATGATCAAGGACTAATTCGCACTCTGTTAATGGGTGAATTCAAACATGAGGTGCGACAGTTTCAAAAGCCTTATGATAATCTGTGTGATTCATAGACATCACTTCAATATAATGGGTGTCTATGAACAGAGAAATTCAACAAAGACTCGTATGGGTTAAATTATTTGAAGAGACCAATAATACTGGCCTGGTTTGTCGGAGATGTGGCATTTCTAGACCAACTTTACGCAAGTGGTGGAAACGATATTCTGAACAAGGTATTGATGGATTAAGTAGTCATAGTAAATGTCCCTTAAAATCGCCAAATACTAAAATCAATGCTGAGCTAGAAGCTTTAATATTGGGTGGTGTTTCAAAAAGTATGCTGGCATTAAACGAATCCATTATTGATATAAAAGAACACTAAATCAAAGGCTTTGAAATGATTTTCAAGCTTTTTGGAGAAGTTGCA
>NZ_JBBCWZ010000074.1:0-13607 GCF_037145695.1 Acinetobacter sp. USHLN143 | reverse complement strand
TCGAGTAATTTCTACCATCAATCAATGAAAATAATTTCGATCGATCAACCAGTAAAAATCCACACAAGTTGTTCTTCATAATCTCTTAATGATCTTCTTGCTAATTCGTCATCAGCAAGCTAGGTCGGCTATATTACTCCCTATCTCTAGAAAGTCAACCAGTAATTCAGATTATTTTTAAACTTATCAAATAAAACCCAACTCAATCAAACTTAACTAAGTCACTGTTTTATCAGAAGTTTTAATCTTCATCACCGCCGATGGATGTGCATTCTACAGCATTTCAGAGCCCTTGCAACACTTCTTGCAAAGATTTTTTATCGTGTGTTTATTTTTCAAACCAATAAAAATATAAGTAATTGTTATATATAGTTAATTTATTTTCATTATTTTTGAATTTTATTGAGCACCTTCAACAAAACCTACCCACTAAATCAATAAGATATTGTTTTATTTTAATTTAAATTATAAAAATCTTTATTACATGACTTATATCGTTCAATTCACATTCTATTCTTGTTTGATTCTTCAGCAATCTGGCGTTTATATACACAAAACTTGTTTTATTGGGTCTTCTTCCAATATACATAGGCCCGATTTAAATATGAAAAAATTGATTGCAACCCTAAAAATTAAAAAAGCCACTGCTATTTAGCAATGGCTTTTGGAATATTAAGCAACAATTAGAATTTCATACTGACACGTGCCCAGTAATTACGTCCCATATTATTAAACTGCTCGGTTGCTGGTAAACCTGTCCCGGAAGCACCCATTTTATTTAAGTGCTCGGTATAAGTCCGGTCTAGAACATTATCGACTCCGACTGATACATCCACGCTATCCATAACATGGTAGCTACCGTTTAAAGACAAAATACCAAAGCCTGCGCTCTGCTTGTTGTCATAACCCACAATATTACCTTCGTTAAGACTGATCCGGTTTTGACCATCTACTACACGCCATAGCAATCCAAAATTATATTTGTCTTGAACATAGCGCAAGTTAACACGGGCTTCTAAAGGAGAGATTTGTGGTAACGGCGTATTATCTGTGGTGTTTTCACCCCAGGCATACATGGCGCTGATATCGGCCTGCAGGCGGTCAGTAAACTGGTAACCAATTCCAGCTTCTGCACCAGCGATAATGGCATCGACATTACGGGTATGTGCTTCGAGCATTCCCATCATGCCAGTAGGTTTATATGTCGTTAACACATAATCATTAATCAAACCTGCGTATGCGGATGCCCATGAGTTGAAATGACCATGCTCATGTTGATAACCAAAATCTAGCTGTAATGTCTTTTCAATATCAATATTGGCAAAAGTATTGACGTTATCATTTCCCGTTTTAGGACTGAATAATTCCCAGTAATCCGGCATACGCTCGACATAACCCAGGCCAATATAGGTCTTGCCATCGTCATGATCGGGATGATGATTTTCAAAACGAATAAAAGCACTCGGTAAAGTTTCATTGCGTTCCTGTTGAGATTGAACAGCGTCTACATTGACCTGATCAAGACGAACACCAGACACCAGCTTATTGTTATCACTAAGCTGATAACTCAATTCTCCAAAAACCCCCACAGACTGGAATTGCATATCTTTAGTACGCGGCTGAGTTTGATACGGCGTCATCAGACTTCCATTACGTTTAGTATGTTCGTTATTCTGACTATCGATACCAGTAATCAGCTGCAATTTATCCCACTCATTGGTCATTGCCATACGCGCGTTCAATGTTTTACGTGTCACATTGGTCGCCATTGGCATACTCATCATTCCTCCAGGCTGGAACTCGCGCAAACTAAAATTATCCATGACATGATCATTAAAGTTGTAGTTCACTTGTGCTTCTATCTTTTGGATCACATCCGTGACGTTGTGCTTTTCCACACGTAAACCCAGACTTTCGCGTGCGAACTTGGAACCATCCATTGCACGGCCAGCATAAACCGCTTCACCATCCGCCTTACCACCCGTCAGCTCTACCCAGGTATCCTCATCCGGTGTCCAACCTAATGCGACATCCGCATTCCAGCGCTCCCAATCTGAAGGCACAGTGGTTCCATCACCATCTTGATAACTATTCGATACCGAACGATTGGTATTGAGTCGGACATATTTCTGATCATCGCCTGCTGCAACTTCGACATTATGATCAAGACGTCCGAAAGAACCCATCAAGACACTGGCCTGACCGCGATAGTTTTGATCTTGATCAAACTGTTCCGGTGTACGTTCGAAAATCACCGTTGCCGCAGAGCCAGTATTGGCATATTGAACCGTCTGCGGGCCTTTAATCACCGAAATACGGTCATAGCTTTCCGGAGAAATATAAGAGGTCGGCGAATCCATACGACTTGGACAGGCGCCCAGGTTTTCGGTGCCATCAGTCAGGATTTTTATCCTTGAACCAAACATGCCACGGAAAGTGACATCACCATTGGTGCCGGCACCGCTATTGACCGAACTAAAGCCGACAATACTTTGCAAATAATCCGCACCATCACTGGCAGGAATCGGTTGAATCGGCTGTTTTGGATCAGCGCGGACAATCAGCCCATTGGCATCATTACCTGATGCTGACGTCACCACAATCGGGGCAAATTTCTGAACCGGCATGGCGTCATTGGCCATCACTATCGAAGAATAACAAGCAACACAAATCGCAGCCGCAAGTGGCTGTAAAGAAAATTTAGGCTGAGCCATTTCTCTATCTCACTAAATACATAAATTAGGCACGGCTTGAGTCAATACCAACCCAAGCTGAAAAATGCAGATTTATGCAGGCAGTGGTGGCGCTCGCCCCTGAGGAATTAAGAAGAGTTGCTGAAGGACAAACCAGACATGCTTAAAGGTTTTTTGATAGGCAATTAAACGGACATGAATCCGATCAAGAACCTGTTTGATGTCTAGATCTGGTGGTAAGACTAAATTGGCATGAACCTTACAGTACTGACACTGATGATTGGCATCATGATGATCATGTTGAAGATGATCAGATTGGATAAGGTGACTATGCTCGCCAGCGCTATGCTGCGCATGAGCATCTGTCGCGATAAAAAGCGCACGCGTGATGGTTTCACAGACCGGAGCAACCTGATATTGCTTCGGTAACAAAGGCTGTAAAAATACAGCAATCTGTAGAAACACAGCTGCAAATGCAAATAGCAGCCCCGCGCGTAAAAACACAGGCTATTCCTAAAACATGCTTATGTTGATTATAACAAAGCCCAATCAGAATTGGGCTTTGCTAGACCATTTAAATAAACTTTAAAATGATCCTAGCGTTTCACTGCCACCTTGTCTTTATTACGCTGGCGAACCAGTTTTTCCACTTTTTCACGTGCACGTTGACGTTTTAATGGCGATAAATAATCGACAAATAATTTGCCATTTAAGTGATCCATTTCATGTTGGATACACACAGCGAGAAGTCCGTCAGCATCGAGCTCAAATGCTTGACCTTCCAGATTAATTGCCTCAATTTTTACGCGTGACGGACGATCAACTTTATCGTATATTTGAGGAACTGATAGACAGCCTTCTTCGTAGGGCTGCGTTTCTTCAGTCAATGGTGTGATTTTGGGGTTAATAAACACCATCGGTTGATCTTTATTTTCAGACAGATCCATAACAATCAGCTGAATATGACGATCCACCTGAGTCGCGGCAAGTCCGATACCTGGTGCTTCATACATGGTTTCAAACATATCCGCAGCGAGCTGACGAATTTCATCAGTCACTTCTTCGACAGGTTGTGCAATGGTACGAAGACGGGGATCCGGGAAACTTAAAATAGGTAATAAGGCCATACTGCGTCCTCAATTATGCCATTGATCAAAAAACCAAATGAAGGGAATGCTTCATCAAAAAAATGTGTGTAAGATCGTTATTATAACGCAACTACGCACATAATTTTAGGAATTATGATAATGAAAAAGGTTTTGAAGGGCATGCCATTTTTTAGTGCCTTGGGGTTTAAAAATCAGATGCTGGCACTTGCCGTTTGTGTCGGCGTCAGTATGGGGACCATTCATTCTGCCGAGGCAGCACCTGCACGCAACGTCAATCCACCGGCATTAAAAGCCAATGCACCGAACGTTTATGTGGTGAAAAAAGGCGATACGCTTTGGGATATCTCGAAACGCTTCCTGAAAAATCCGGTACGTTGGCCGGAAATCTGGGCCAGTAATAAGCACGTGAAAAATCCACACTGGATTTTCCCTGGCGACCGCCTGCTGATGTGTGATTACCAAGGCCGTCCGATTATTGGTAAAGACGAAGGTGATGGTTGTGAAGGTATTATCAGCCGCTATCTTGGCAGTACTTCTCTGCAACCCCAGATTCGTGTTGAATCTTTAAATAATACGATTCCCGTGATTCCGCTTGAACATATTAAGCAGTGGCTGGAACGCTATACCCTTCTGGCACCTGATTCAGTTCAGGGCACACCCTACATTCTCGGAACTGCAGATCAGCGCGTACTGGCTGGCAAAGGCCAGAAAGTTTATGCACGTGGTCACGGTCTGGTAGTTGGCCAACGCTATGCGGTGTATCGTGAAGCGGAACCGTATGTATTTACGGATGCAAACGGCAAGAAATATACGGCTGCACTGGAGCTGCAACAGGTGGCATCTGGTATTGCAGTTCGTGGCGAAGGTGATGTGACCACACTTGAACTGACAGATAGTTACAATGCTGAAGTACGTCGCGGTGACCGCGTACTCGCAGAATACGATCCGATGTTACCGACGCTGTTCTATCCAACCAATGCAGAAAATATTGCTGCCGGTGGTCAGATTGTGCGTGTATTGGGGTCGATTGGTACAGCAGCACGTCATAGTGTCGTCACCATTGACCGTGGTACGGCACATGGGGTTCAGACGGGTCATGTCTTTAGCGTGAATCAAAAAGGTGAAGTGGTGACTGATCCGAAAACCAAAGAACGGGTGCAATTGCCGGGCGAGCGTATTGGTCAGGTCATGGTATTTAAAACCTTCGATCAATTGAGCTACGCTTATGTGCTGGAAAGTGAATTACCAATCAAGGTTGGTGCCAACATTCAGCCGCCACTATTAGAAGACTAAGCTTTTAAACGGGATGATGTGGATTGATCGGCATCATCCCTCCTGTTTGAACTCATACCCATAATAAGAAGACACCGAAATAGGTCTCACCATGTTGAATACATTGTCGACAGCGCAAATCCATGCCATTACGCTGTGGTATTTACTGCAACACTCCCTCAGCAGCTTTTATAAAATCAGTCAGCATTATGCAGACCTCGCCCATGCAATTGATGGTTCTCAAACCGAAACCTGGCGCAAGTTGGGCATTCATAAAAACCACATTCAGCGCCTGCAAGATTTCCAGTCAAGTGAGTCGCAGCTCCATTTTCAGCGCAGTCTTGAGCAGATCCAGTTGCACAGTGACTTTGTGCTTTTACATACAGATGCCGAATATCCACAGCAACTGAGCCATTATGCGCATAAGCCGCCAATCCTGTTCGGGCAAGGGCATGCAGATCAATTGCTGCAACCGCAAATCGCGATTGTGGGGAGTCGCAAGCCCAGTCTGCACGGCCGGCAAGTCGCTTATGACTTTGCTTTTTATTTGAGTGAACAGGGTTTTTATATTAATAGTGGCCTGGCACAAGGGATTGATGAAGCCGCACATCAGGCCGCATTACAACATCGGCGAACGATTGCAGTGATGGGCACAGGCATTGAACAGACCTACCCTGCTGCCCATCAAACACTACGTCAGCAAATCATCGAACATGGAGGTACGGTCATTACTGAGTTTTTGCCATTTACTCCCCCCTTACAGCAGCATTTTCCACGGCGTAACCGAATTGTCAGTGGCTTAAGCCTCGGGGTGATTGTGGCAGAAGCCGCCTTGAAAAGCGGTTCATTGCTGACCGCACAATGGGCAGCGGAACAAGGCAAGACCACATTCGCCATCCCGGGGCATATTTACAGTGAACATCACCAGGGCTGTCACCAACTGATTCGTGAAGGTGCGATTCTGATTGACCATCCACAGCAGGTCATCGAAGAACTGGCGCTGGCCACGCAATGGCAAGCTTTGGAAAACACCACCAAAACGAAAGTTATTGAAGCAACATCACAGCAAATTCCACCGCATCTGCTCAGTCTGTATAATCAGCTGGACTGGGTGGGACAGAGTTTGGATCAACTGGGAACGCAGGTTCAGCAAGAGGTATCTGCTTTGACCAGCCAACTCATGGAACTGGAGTTACTCGGTTTTTGTACCCAGCAAGCCGGCCTCTATCTACGTTGTCGGATTCTCAAATAAGGTTCACAATAGCGCTTTGTTGTTTGATATAAGGTATCCACATGATCACTACCTCTGTTGCCGAAGCAGCAGCATGGCTTAAAGATGGACAAGTCTTGGCATATCCTACAGAGGCTGTTTGGGGCTTGGGTTGCGACCCCTATAATGAACAGGCATTTCATCAGATTTTAGAATTAAAACAGCGCCCGATTGAAAAAGGCGTGATTCTGCTGGCAGCTCATCTTTCACAGGTAGAACATCTGTTGCAGGATTTAAGCGAAGAAATGCGTGAAAAAGTGATTGAATCCTGGAACCATGACAGACCTGCTGATCGCGCGACCACCTGGTTACTTCCTGCAAATAAAGACATTCCTGACTGGATTAAAGGTCATCATCCTAAAGTAGCCGTACGTGTAACCACTCACCCACTCTGTGTGGCACTGTGTCAGGCCTTTGGCGGTTTTATCGTTTCGACCAGTGCCAACCCTGCCGGCATGGAACCTGCCCGCTCACTTCAGGATGCGATCCGCTATTTTGACCAGAACCTGAATTATCTAAATGGTGACCTCGGTTTAAGTCAGCAACCAAGCCGGATCATTGATGCAGTGACTGGTGTAGTTATTCGTGACTGAGTCCTGTCTGATTTAGTCGGGACACTCAAGCCCGACTAAAGTTTTAAGACAAAAAAAAGCTCAGCCATATAGGGATGGCTGAGCATAAAAAAGGATGTGCATAAATCACATCCAGAGGGTTCATAAAATCTCTGGGAGTCTGATAAAACAAGGATTTTCCTGCTTGATCATTCTCGATGGGCGCATTATGAAAGAAACTGAATACAACGACAAGTACAATAAAACAATCAAACAATACATATTTTCTATTAATAGCAAACAATTTTTGACCAATATTCAAAATATCTTGCTCTTTCTATTCTCTTTTTAAAATAAAACGATATTTTTCTATTTGTTTTAACATTTGAAAATTAGCATTTAAAAGGGGATTTCAATTAAAAAAGTTTTGATCAACCGCTCAATATTTAATCAGACAAAATTCTTAATTAGCTCTTTTAATTCCTGATTAAGCGGATCTTCCGGGATATTGAGCCCAGAGGATTCCAAGTAAAATGATGCCACCGCCGATACTGTGATACATGGTCCACGCTTCACCCAGCCACAAATATGCGACTACTGCAGTAAAAACCGGCATCAGATTCATAAAAATACTGCTGCGATTGGGACCAAGTTGCTGCACAGCCATCATCCAGAATAACGGCGCGGCAATGGATGGGAAAATTCCGGCATAGATAATGCTGGCTGCATTAGCATGATTGATGCTGTCCAGACCTAAAATCAATACCAAAGGAATATGATAGAGAAAGGCCATAAAAATCTGAATATACAGGCTCACTAAGAGTGGAATCTGAATCTGCCATTTTTTCAGAAACACGCCATAACAGGCATAGAAAAATACTGCGATCAACATCAACAGATCGCCAATATAGCTTTCACCTACGCTTAAGAACTGCAGACCCTGCCCTTGCGCCATGACATACATCAAGCCAATAAAGGACAGAAGACTCCCTAGCACTGCAGCCTGTGTCGGGCGAATCTTTAAAACAAAAATACCCACGATAATGGTAAAAATTGGAATAAAGGCATTGATCAGGCCCATATTGGTCGCAGTAGTGTAGTGTGCCGAGCTATAGGCCAGTCCCTGATACAGCACCATTCCCAGCACACTCAAAACAGCAAAATGTCCGAGATATGGACGAATTTCCGGCCAGGCGGCTTTGACTTTGGACAACATGAATGGAGTTAAAATCAGTAAGGCCAAGGCCCAGCGGTAGAAACTAATACTGATGGGAGAAATATAATCTGCCACATAACGGGTAACCGTCATATTCAGAGACCAAATCAAAACTGCGGCCAGTGGTAAGGCCATGGCCCACCAGACTACCTTTTGTTGCTGTGTCATACTTTCATCCATGAGTCGCTGGTCTTGTTATTAAGCTATGCCTATTCGCGCATCCTAGCATAATAGATTTTTCACATAATATTGAGGCAATTTGCAGCTTTAAGTAACTGAGCTCACCTGTTTCTACTTGTGCTGAAAGCGAATACCCGTTAAAACAAATACCGTTCAGTCGCAATAAACAGGAAATCTAATGACTCGCTCTGTATATGACATTCCAGTCAAAACTATTGAAGGAACAGAAACCACTTTAAACCATTACCAGGGTAAGGTTTTGCTGGTGGTTAACGTCGCATCTAAATGTGGCTTGACGCCGCAATATGAAGGCTTACAAAAACTGTATCAGGACAAAAAAGCGGAAGGTTTGGAAATTCTTGGCTTCCCTGCCAATAACTTTTTGGAACAGGAACCGGGTAGCGAAGCCGAGATTCAGGAATTCTGTTCAGTGAATTATAAAGTCGACTTCCCGCTATTTGCTAAAATCTCTGTCGCGGGTGAAGACAAGCATCCTTTATATACCACCCTTACGCAGGCTGTACCGGAACGTATCGGTGAAGGTCCTTGGTGGAAAGATCTGGTCGATTATGGCCTAACCCCAAACCAGCCACCAGAAGTACTCTGGAACTTTGAAAAATTCCTGATCAATAAAAATGGTGAAGTAGTGGCGCGTTTTGCACCAGACATCACTGCGGATGATCCACGGATTGTCGATGCAGTGAATGCAGAACTTGCAAAATAATTCTCGATTATTCTCATAAGCATCAAGCTTGAAATAAGTATCTATTTTCTTGGTAGATACTTATTTTTTTCAAAACTGCTATTTAGCTAAATTGAGATTCACCGGACATATCTTTAAAGTAATTGCAGGCTAAAAAAGCCAATTCGGTGAGAACAAAGTACTTCTTTACCAGCTTTTAATAAACTTTTCCTGTTTTTAAATAATGAAATATTCGGAACCCAGAAGAATTGTTATGAGTTTGCAACAATCTTTTTTATCTCCATAGTTTGTCCTTATATTAGATACTATTAAAATTCCATCACCTGTATCGAGACCCTGATTCCATGTCCAAGATTCTTGCCAATGCTGTCCTTCCTTTCGCATTATTTAGCTCTGGAATTTTACTGATGGGCTGTGATCAGGCTGTCGAAGCACCGGCTGAACAGGCAGATACCACGACCTCAGATCTGGAACCAGCCTCTCAGCAACAGAGCTCAACAGCGCAAACCGAGCTTAAATCGGGCAATATGTTTTATATGGTTCGTGATGTAGCCGACTTGCAGCTCAAGGCCGGCAGTTATGTCGAACAGTTAAAACAAACCCAGACTGAACTGCAAACGGCGGTCGAAGCCAAAGATACCCAGCAATTGCAGTCCACCGCAACCCAGCTTCAACAGCAACTCAGCAGTTTTAATCAGGTGCTGGGCAACCTGAACTTGAAAAGCCAAGAAATTGACCAGATTCGTGACAACATCATGACTGCCAATCAGCAGGTTCTGGCTTCTCCTCTTTTAAACGGCCAGGTAGATTTCAGCCAAGTGAACTTGAAAAAGATTGAATCGCAGATGGTCAATGTGCAATCCGAAATGGTCAAACTGGCAGGCTTGCTGATCCAGAATCCAGATCAGGAATCAGAGAGCAATACTGATCAGGACAATACTTAAAATACCTAAAAATCTCATTTTGAGGCGATTGATCGAAACACATCTTCTTCAATCGCCTTGCAGGCTATACACTGTTATGAATTATAAAAATTATATTTAGATCAGGAATTTTCATCTAATCAGATCATCAGGAGTTCAATCATGTCGAATTCAGTGCTGTATTCTGTAGTTCCTGTCACATCCCGGCTTGATCTGAAAGATCCTTTTATTTTTACCGTTCATCATCAAGATCATTATCCGCAAGGCAATGCAGAATTAGGACCTGTTTCCCCTCCGCAACAGCATGAATATGACATGTATTATGGCGAGAGCATTCCCGGCTTTCCGGAGCATCCGCATACTGGCTTTGAAACCATTACCATTGTCGAGCGCGGTTATGTCGATCATTTTGACTCGCTGGGAAACTCGGGACGTTATGGCGCGGGTGATGTGCAATGGCTGACTACCGGCAATGGGGTACAGCATTGCGAGATGTTTCCTTTAGTCCATCAGGATCAGGACAATCCTCTGGAGCTGTTTCAAATCTGGCTGAATTCCTCACCGGAACAGAAAAAACAGCCAGCTGATTATAAAATGTTGTGGCGTGAACAAATTCCACATGTATTTTCAGCCGATGCGGCCGGACGTAAAGCGGATATCCGGGTCATTTCAGGGCAGTTTAAACAGACTCAGGCACTGGATCGGCCACCACATTCATGGGCAGCCATGCCAGAGAATCAGCTCAATATTTATTTAATCACTTTAAAGCCAGAAGCAGAATTAATCATTCCTGCAACCACTGCTACTGCAACGCGTTTTTGTTATTTTTATCAAGGTAGAAGCTTGGAGCTTGAAGGACAGAAAATACAGGTCAAGCATCTGGTAGAACTGAAACCAGATCAGGACATTCACCTCAAAGGCAGTTTACTGGAATCGCATATTTTATGGCTAGAAGGTGAACCGATCGGTGCACCGGTGGCTATGCATGGGCCTTTTGTTCTGAATAGTGCTCAAGAACTGGATACTGCTTTTCGCCGTTATCGCGAAACCCAGTTTGGTGGCTGGCCTTGGCCAAGTGCTGAACCGTCATTTCCACCAGAACATCCGCGCTTTGCCAGTTATGAAGGCGGCAAATGTGAAGAATATCCAGACAAATAAGCCACTGAATAGTGGCTTATTTGATATCGGATCAGCTCATATTATTTTTTCGGGCTTTTGACGACGACCAGTTTCTTCTGCACAAACTCTTTAAAACCATCAATCGACAGTTCATGCCCATAACCGGAATTTTTGATTCCACCAAATGGCAATTCGGGCGTGGTGTCAGTAAACCAGTTGATCCAGATCATGCCAGTTTCTACCCGTGACGCCAGTTTTTTAGCACGCTCGATATCCTGTGAATGAATCACGCCACCTAAGCCATAATTAGAATCATTGGCAATTTCGACAATTTCATCATCATCCTTCGCCACATAGATTTGTGCCACCGGGCCAAAGAATTCTTCATACCAGGCTTCATTTTCACGCGTGATATTTTCCAGAATAGTTGGCGCATAGAAATTGCCTTGATGTTCTACAGCCTTACCGCCAGTAACTACGGTCGCACCTTGCGCTACGGCCTTTTCGACCTGCTCGCTGAGTTTTTCCAGCGCATCTTTTGAAGACAGCGGTCCTAAAGTGGTTTCAGGATCGAGCGGATCACCCAGTTTTAACTGTTCAAAAGCTTTCAGCATGCCGGCCTTGAATTGTTCGGCAATTTTTTCATGCAAGATAAATCGCTTCGCCGCCGTACATACCTGCCCGGCATTATTGACACGCGCCTGACAGCCTAACTTGATCGCGCGTTCCAGATCTGCATCATCGAGTACGATGAATACATCATTACCGCCCAGTTCCAGCGTTGATTTTTTAAGATGTTTTCCGGCCTGTTCAGCGACTGCACTGCCCGCACCTTCTGAACCTGTCAGTGCTACACCCCGCACACGCTTGTCTGCAATTACTTCAGCGACCTGATCACTGCTGATAAACAGATTGGTCCAGACACCTTTGGGTGCGCCTGTATCCAAGACCAGTTGCTCAAAGGCTTCGGCACATTGCGGCACAATGCCGGCATGTTTTGCCAGAACCGGATTACCAATCGCACAGTTCGGCGCAAAGACACGCATCAGTTGATAAAACGGGAAATTCCACGGTTCAACCGCCATGATAATACCCAGTGGATGATGCTCAACCCAGGCTTCTCCCAGTTCCGTTTCATAGGACACCGGTGCTAAAAATTCTTTGGCATGATCCGCATAATATTCTGCAATTTTGGCGCAGGTTTCGATTTCACCTTCACTCTGCTTGATCAGTTTCCCCATATCCAGCGTCATGAGCTTGGCCAGTTCAGATTTTTGCTCTCGCATATTGCTGGCCAATTTGCGCAGTACTTCAATACGAGTATCGACCTGTTGTGACCAGTCTGACTTTAGGATTTGTTCTGCTGCATCAAGTGCATTTTGAATATCTTGATCACTATGGGATGGGTAGTCTTTCAATTTTTGATTGGTAAATGGATTAATAGATTGATAAGCCATGATTTTCCCTTTTTCAATTATAAGTTCCGCCTGTTCAAAACCCAATCGCATCAAGTTATAACAAACGAGTATCTGTTCGAATTATTTAACTTATCATTGATTTTTTTATGGCGTGTGTCTGCTTACAGATTGGTTCAAAACATTACTGAGAAAGGGTAAAAGTTATATCGAGTGGTACAAATAACATAAGAGTACATGGGGAAGATAGAAACTTTTCCATAAATCTAATTTCTAAATATATTCCTCTTAAATTTTATGTGGAATTTAATAAATTACTTAATATGGATTAATACTAGAAGATGTCACTTTATATGGTTTTCTAGAAATGAATCACTTTTAATCAAATTTATAATTTCTCCAATATAATCATCTGAAATTTTCATAAAATTTGCATTTACTCCCTCCAGAAAAAGTAGAATTTCATTAGTAGGCACATCGCCATTTTCATTAATTTTATTTGTAATCTCAATAAATAAACTATTAATTTGCTCATGAAAATCTAGCAAAGATTTTTTTAATAATTCATTTTCTATAACCTTTAGATAGAATAAACCTTCATGCATTAATTGATCTAAGCATAAATTTATAGTTGCTACTTTACTAAAAATCTGTTTTTTATGTTCTTCAATTAAATTATATTTATCAGCTCTCTTACTATTTTGAAAAGTTCTTATCTCCGATTGAAACGGTGAGAGGTACAAAACTTCGCCATGCAGTATTTTTAAATGATTAATTAAATTTTTTCCCAAATCACTAAAATAACTCGCTTTATGTTCTTGCTTCCACATATCTAATAAAAGATATGCAACTATAGCAGCATATAAAGTTGCCCCAAAACTTAGACAAGAAGCTAAAGCTGCTCCCCGATCAATGGACATTGGTAAAATAAAAACAATTGCAATCAATACTGTATAAGAAAAAATAAGTAAGAACATAGAAAGCACTTTTCTATAAAGACTTCGTTCTGAAAATTTCTTCAATGCTAACCCCTTTTATTATTAATTATCTCTGTACACGACAAAAATAGATAACTCATTGAAATAATGTCATAATAATTGTTTTCTAACGACGAATACTATGACACATCTCAATGAGTTATATCTTATCTTAAACA